>JANMGZ010000642.1:0-2353 GCA_031374905.1 Dolichospermum sp. OTE_70_metabat_362_sub | reverse complement strand
AATTTATTGATAAGTCTGCTGTCTATTATTTTCCTGTTCGTAAGATTGAAAATATTACCAAGATTATTGATAGTGTGAAAACATCTGTGAATAATTGGTTAATATTTAAAGGCAAAACACCAAGAGATCAGATTAGTTCATGGCGTGAATCTTTTCATCCTGAAAAAGTACAAGTTTGGGGACGGATAGCAGAAAATGAAGATGATAGTTTAGCTATAGAATGGTTTCATAGTAATTATAATAAAACTCAGTTAATTAAAGGTTCTAAACTGACTGGTAAAATGGGAAATATTGGGAGAATTTACCATCGAATGTATCCACATCATATTAAAACACCTGAAGGAGAAATTAAACGTCGAGGTAGAGAATATATTGAATTATTAACCATTTTTCCTGACAGAAGAGATGAAACAACACAAGAGTTTTTAACATTTTTACCAACAACTGATTTTACTAAATTGTGGGGAATATAAATTATGAGTATTTGGATTTTAACTATCGGAAATCGTGATGTTATTCTCAACCATGATAGAACTTGGGGAGACTTACGCGATGAAGCAAGTGATAAATTAGAATGTACTAGTTCTGATTTTGGAAAAGTGGACAGAATTGATCTTGATGATCAAGATGCTGGATATACAGTACCAGCGCGAGTGTTAGGTGTAGTTTATGAAAATCAAGAGGAATATTATGATGACGATTTAAGGTTTCCTTTATTGGATACTTATCAAAAACATTTACTAGATAATAATATCAAAATTGATAAAATTATTGTGCTGTTAACAGATCAATCTCGAATATTTAGCACTGAAGAACAAAGATTACACCCCAGATCACCTTATTGGAAAGATACTTACACTCTTGAACCTCTATTAAAGTGGTATTTCCAAAATTCTGAAATTACTTGTATACCAGAATTTGAATATTTTACTCCTAATCAAAACTCTGCTGGTATTGATAATTGGGATGGTACTTTATCTCTGGTTGAAACAAAATTAACAGAGTTAGATATTGATGCTAAAGAGGAAATTTATGTTAGTCATCAAGCGGGAACTCCAGCAGCTTCTTCTGCTGTGCAGTTTGTGAGTATTGGTAATTTTAAAAAAGTTAAGTTTTTGGTTGCTAATGAATATTTTGATCCAGAAGAATATAATATTAAATCTAAGTCTCAAATTATTGAAAGTTCTCGTTATCAAAGAAGTTTACAAATTCAAAAAGCCAAACAATTAATAATTAAAGGATTACCTGCTGCTGCTAAGGAAATATTGATAGGATTTGTTGATGAACAGGTAATGCAAGCAATTAATCAAGTTGTTGATGTTTTTAATATCAAAAGTTCTTTTGTCAAAGGTCAGGAATTTGAAGTTAAGTCAGCAGTTGAGAGAATTTTGATTTCTCTTGATTTGATTGAGATTTTCTTTAAACAAGAAAATTATATTCAGGGAATAGCACTTTTAAATGCTACCCAGGAAACTTTTTTAAAAGCTGCAATTATTTCCCAAAGTAGAAAAAATAATGATACTCTTTTTCATATATGTAATTTGGTAGATTGGAATAGAGGGGGTTTATTTCTACAATCTGAAAATAAACTTAGTAAATTTAAAGGTTCTCAAAATATTACAGACTTCTTAAAAAATTTAAGTTTGTCTGTTCCTGTATCTGGTGATTTTGATTTTAGGGATTGGGATAAATACCAAAAAAGTATTAACAAAGGTTTTAAACTGAATAATAGTAGACAATTTATCTGGTTATGTGATCTTAAACCAAATTTTAAATCTTGGGGAGTTTTAGCTTGGTCTTGTGAATATGAAAGGGGTCGAGAAGAAGATTTACGGAATCAGTTGTTACACAATTTGTTAGGGGTTGAGAAAAAAGAAGTTCTTCGTTATCTTTTCGGTTACAATGAAGATAATATTAAAAGATTTTTGCAGTTAATTAAAAAGTCAAATAACGAAGATGAACCGTCAATCAATGAAGTTCATAAGGCTTATGTAGAAAACGTAAAAGTACCGGTTTTGGAAGCATTAAAATTATTTGGACTTTCTCAAGAAACTGGAACTGACAATAAATTGCAGACTAAGTTGCAACAAATAGCAGATTCCATTACCTAAATCATTAAATCATCGGGATCTACACCTTTCGACACCACTCAGAGAATCCCCAAAACCCTATATTTTTCGTTAAGTGGTGTCAATTCCTTACTGAGAGAGGATTTCAGCTATGTGTTTGACTCAATTTTGCACAGTGTGTACAATATTTTTTAGAGTGGTGTCGAATCAGCGGCTGAAACCTTTACTGGGTAGGGGCTGCTAGACGAACTCCCTACCGATTACTTCAAATCGGAATTATTGGA
>JANMGZ010000596.1:0-1689 GCA_031374905.1 Dolichospermum sp. OTE_70_metabat_362_sub | reverse complement strand
GGCTGCCATTAAAATCAAGGGTTTATCGAAACTGCGTTGTTTTGCAGCATAAATTAATTCTGCTTGTGCGGGTATGGTAGCTAATGCAGGGACGGTATCTGTGGGGAAACTGATGAGTTTTCCAGTTTTTGCAGCTTCTATCAGTCTTGATAATGAAAGGTTCATAAAAATGGTTTTTCTGCTGGTGTTTTGAACTGGGGATGATTTTTTTGATATTATTATAATAATAACCCAAGTTGCTAGTTATCTAGTTGAGGCTGGTAATTGGTAATTGAGTAATAAAATCCCAGTTTTAATCCTGTTAATCCTTAAATCCTGGATATCCTGATTCAGACAGTTTCTCTAACTAGCAACTTACGTTAATAGTAAAATTGGAGTTTAAACCCATGACACAACTAACACCAAATACAGCAAGAAGAAGAGGAAGGATTTTTCCTGAATTAACTTTATCACCAGAAGAATTAGCTAAACGTAAAGCAGAAGATGAACAATTTTATCAACGTTGTTGGGCAATTTTTGAAAGATTACTGCCTGAATTGATGAAAGAACATTATAACTGGTATATTGCCATAGAACCCGATAGCGGTGATTATTTCATTGATCAAAATAAGGAAGTTGCTAGTAAGAAAGCAAGGGAGAAACATCCTAATCTGATACCTTTTGTATTTGGCATCAATGAAACTGGAGCAACTGGGAGAATATGATCGAGGGTTATTTTGGTGATGGGAGGCGGTTATTTTTTGAGGTTGAATTAATTACTACTGATGGCTTAAATCTGCCTATGGATACTTTGTTTGATACGGGTTTCACAGGCTTTATGGCTATTAATAAACAAGATTTACAAGGTCTAAATTGGCCATTTATATCTAAGGAAAAGTTACGAACTGCACAGGGAGAGTCGAGATTTGATCTTTATTCTGGTAAGGTGATATTGGATAATCAAGAGTATAAAATTCCTGTTTATGCTGGAGATGAATTAACGGAAATTTTATTGGGTTCAGCGTGGTTGGAGTTTTTGCCTTTGGTGGTGAATTTTCAACAGAGTATTTTAACTTTGGGATGATTTTTTTGATAAAATTAAAATTAGTTGATAGTTAACCGTTAATCTTGCCAGTAGAGGTAATTTTATGCAATTAGAAATTCAGCTTGATGATGACTGTGTTCAAAAACTTGCGTATATTCAGGAACAGACTAATCAAGATTTTAGTGAAGCTATTAAACAAGCTATTGAAAAATACTATAACCAAGTTCAAACTAACAATAAACCGCCTTTAGCAATATTTAAAGAACTTGGTTTAGTTGGATGTTTTAATGGTGATTCTGATCTGTCTGTTACTTATAAAACAAAAATGGTTGATTATCTTCAGGGTAAACAAGAAGAAGAGCGATTATGATTATTGTTGATACTGGTGCTTTTTTAGCATTGTTTAACCAAAGAGATACTTATCATTTTCAAGCACAAATTGCATTTAATAATATTTCAGAACCACTAATTTCAACTTATCCAGTAGTTACTGAAACTTGTTATATGTTAACACAATTTGCTAGTGATACAGCCTCATTCAATTTTTTGAAAAGTTTTTGTTTAGGTGCTTTTGAGATTTTTGATCTTGAAAAGTATCATGTTGAAAGGATGATTGAATTAATGGAAAATTAAGCAAATTTACCAATGGATTTAGCAGATGCTTC
>JANMGZ010000520.1:0-2011 GCA_031374905.1 Dolichospermum sp. OTE_70_metabat_362_sub | reverse complement strand
TTCTTGCCACATCACATAAGAACGGCGCATTTGACCATTTAGGGCAGGTGGCACGTCAGGAACATAAAACCAATCTGGTGCTTCTGCACCTCTTTCTGGTGGCTCTGTAATCCGCCAATAAATACCGCTATCTTGTCCTATGCAAAATTGTTTATCTGGATGAATTGTTTGTAATTTTGACCAGATCGATTCTGTTAAAAGAATACTTTGAGGATGTTCTTGAAAGTTCTTCACAAATGTTCCATCTTCACAGGGTAATTGGGTATGATCTGGTAACTGTGTTGAAATATCCAATTTGATGGTGTCCATAATTTCCATTTTGGAAGAATATGTTGGTGTTAGCTAAGACGGGATATAGTTTTATATCCATCAAACTATATTATAAACAATCCTAAATATAACTTTTACTTTCCTATTGTCTTCTTTGTATTCGCCAAAACAGTTTGATAATCCTGTCTATCTGGATGTAATTTTACCAACTTCTCCATTAAAACGATCGCTCCCTGATTATCCCCTGACTTTAACCGAATAATAGACAACTTCTCAAGTGCCGTTTGATTATTAGGTTCACGCTGTAAAACCAACTCATAACCCTTAATCTGTTTCTGTAACTCAGTCTCAGCCGATTGAACTACTGCTTGCTTAGGTTTTTCCCAGGCCTGTTTGATGGTATTAACCCCTCCAAACAACATTGAACCGCCAAAAGACACAACAGAAATGTATGTAACAATTCTTTTCTTTCGAGCAATTTGCTTACCACGCTGAACTAAGTAATCACTATCAGAAATAGTCATGTATTAAAAATTGCTGTTTTCCAAATTACAGCATTACTCCTACGACTAGATTACCCACCACCAGCAAAAAAAATATCACCAGCCATTCCCAATTGACATTTTAACATTTATCCCAAAATCAAGCCGCTACGGGGAGGAATAGTTAAACAAACATTTTCCTCCTTCCAGGTAATCTTCCCATTTCCAAATAAAACTTGATTTGGTCGCTTTTCCAAATTACTACAATCTACATTCACTATTACAGATTCAGTCCCTACATTCACAGCAATAATCAATTCTTCATGTTCTAAAGTTCGCGCAAATATATAAACTGTTCCTTTTGCATAGAGAACTTGATAACTACCAATTCGCAAAGCTGAATAGTTTTGACGCAAAGAAATTAATTGTTTGTGAGTCTTGAAAATTTCTTGATTCCAGTCAGATTCAGGTGGAAAAACCCGCCGACAATCTGGATCTATTCCTCCAGGTAAACCCACTTCATCACCATAGTAAATACTAGGCGCACCGAGAAATGTTAATAATAAAAAAGTGCATAATTCTACACTTGCTTGATCACCGTTAGCAATACTAATTAATCTGGCTGTATCATGACTACTGAGGATGTTTAATTGTGTTAGTTGAATTTCCCAAGGATACAGTTCTAAAAGGTTTTGAATTTTGGCTGCATATTCAGCCGCATCTAGAGCAGGATAGGGAGAATAACCTTGATATTTCACTAAGTCTAATACTACTTTATCACCTACTGCAAAGGCAATGGCAGCCTCATTAAATAAATAATTCATCACCCCGTCAAATTGCGTACCATCGAGCCATTCACGGGCATCTGACCAGATTTCACCGACTATATAAGCATCTGGATTAATGGCTTTAACTCGTTGGCGAAACTCTTGCCAAAAGCCGGGAGTTTTAATCTCATTGGGTACATCTAAACGCCAACCATCAATGCCAAATTCTAACCAATATTCGGCAATTTTCATGATGTATTCTTGAACATCTGGATGATCATGATTAAAAGTTGGTAAAGAGCGAATCCCCGCCCAAGAATCATAATTAGCAGGTAATTTTCCATCATAAGGTGCAAGCGGCCAATCTTGAATTTTAAACCAATCTATCCAAGGAGAATTAGAACCATTTTCTAATACATCATGAAAAAAGAAAAAGCCTCGGCTAGAATGATTAAATACGCCATCAAGAACTATTTTTATATTTCGTGAATG
>JANMGZ010000529.1:0-8718 GCA_031374905.1 Dolichospermum sp. OTE_70_metabat_362_sub | reverse complement strand
AGAGTAGCGGTACTATTCGTACCAACTGTATAAATAGTTCCAGTTTGCAAATAGAGATCAACGCTTTCTGCAAATTCATATAAATTATCATCAAGAGGATTAACTATCACAGTTGCAATTGCACTTCCCGCAGCAAAAGTCACTGTTCCCGACGACAAATTACTATAATCTGTACCAGAGTTAGCTGTACCACCCAAATAATAGGCAACAGTCAGAGAACTACTAAAATCACCAGTACGGGTGAGAGTAAAAACCCCAGGTGTACTATTTTCAATAGCATTTGTAGGAGTAGTTCCCACAGAAATCACAGGTAGATTTTGTTCTATTTCTACCGCTTGTCCTGCTAAAGTAACTACAACCTTGTCATTCTCAGTTTGCAAACGAGTGATATCCGACAGACTCAAAGTTTTTCCTGTCACCACCGCAGCAAAATATTCACCTTCATCTCCGGCTGTGTCTTGCTGATTCAGGATACTATCAAGATAATGCCCGTATTCTTCTAGAAAAACTTCTGTAATAGCGTTTAAATTACGACTTTTAATTAATTCGTCCGATAAATATATAGTATTCGTAGCCGCAGCAAAAGCACCTCTAGCGTTGTTTATTTGACTAGAAGCGATAATTTCTAAATTTGGTAATGTGCCAAAATTTCCTGCTAACCAAGCCTGTTTAAGTTCAGTGCTTTCTATCTCAACGCCAAATACTTGTTTTAGGGAAGCATCAAAATCTGCACGAAGGGCAAATTTCCGTAGTTTAGCAAGTGCAGATTTAAGGATAGGTTGCCAAGTAGCGTTAGTCATGACGGTAGATGCGTGATATGTTCTTAACATCCTATACTGATAGCCACTAATTTGGCAATATGCACATTGGTTGTCGTAAGCTAGTCAAATGGTTAAGCTACAGATAGCTTATGTAGTCTCATTGAAGCAAGAATCCCCGTTCATTTATGACGGGGAGTGTTAGAAAAAAATTATCCAATCTTGTGGGATGGGCATCTGGCCCCTCCTTATATTATTAGCAGGCAAGATGACTGCACCACAAGAGAATTTGGGATATTTTTTTATTTGGAAGTCTCTTGATACCCGAATTTCCTATCTTCTTCTACTACCGAAACCGGAAGAACGACGACTGGAAGAACGGCCACCACTACCAAAACTACTACCAGAATTGCGGCGGGTAGAGCTAGAGTTACCAGAAGGTCTAAGGGTACTACTACCAAAACCAGAACCGGAAGCTCTTCCACCTGTTGTAGTCCGGCTTCCGCTTCCTGAAGAAGAGTTTCTGATGTTTCCTGTGGTGCGGAAAGTAGTGCGATTTCTCACAGCTGCGGGTGGTTCATTGTAGCGAGAACGGTAACTAGAAACTGCTGAATCATAGTTAGAACCATAGCCACCATAACCATTCATGATCCCACCTCCTTGATACACAGGAGGAACATAATATTGAGGTCTAAATAACATACTACCAATAGCTTGACCAGCAACATTACCAACTAAAGCACCTGCAAAAGGCGCCCAAAAACTACTTTGCTGACGAACAATTACAGTTTCCGGTTGTCCAGTTTGGGGATTGTTTCTTGTTTCTGTGACGTTATGGATGTACTCAAGTTTAAAGTCTTCAGTCATGTATAAGACTGGCTGACTATTTTCTACTTTCAAGTAAGTTTTCTTACCTGCTTTGATTTCATCATCAGTCAATCGTGCCATTTGCAGCTTTTCTGTAGCAAAGCTTGGAGGTGTGTTATTGAGTAAAAACAGGGTATACTCACCATTAGCATCGTTGTATGTACCCTGTTGTACTTCATACTGACCATCTTTGAGCTTGGTAGGGGCAGCAGTTTGATTAACGTCCTTAGTTGAAGAATTAGTTGGGTTTTCTCCACCACAAGCAACAGTTGTTAAGCACAAAGTTAAGGCTAAACAAACGATTGTAAGTTTACGGAATATGGTAATCATCATTGTGTTCATGTTTTGTGTGGGTACGAATTACAGACGAATGAATAATCTACAATGGAATCAATTCAGGGTAATACTCTAATAATTGATCACTAGAAAGTTCATCTCCTAACTGTGCAGGTGAAAAATGTACTTGGATAGCGTGGAGTTTATGTTTGTAGTGTAGATTAATTAAAGCTTTAAAAGCTGCTTTTAAGGCGGGAAGGTTAGCTAAATCAGTTTCTAACTCTGGAATTTCCCCTTCAGTAGCGACCGTAATCATGATAATGATGTTACGGGTGACAGGCAGTGATAAGGGCTGATTTGAGTCTGGGGAACTAGAATCAAGATTGGACCCATATCTTTGGGCTGAGTCTGTGAATAATTCATTGATGAAATCTCCGGCTTCACCTTCATTCCAAAAAACATCACCTTCATTAGCCGCAGAGAACCAATATTCGTCATATTGCAGGAAAGTTTGGCACAGTTGCACCAATTCTTCTCCTAAAACTTCCAAATCACCATCAGCGTTAATTGCTGTTCTCGCGGCACTGTTGAGGACACCTAAGATCGGCGCTACTTCGTCACCTTGTAAATGCAAGAACAAACGACAGACAACATAGCGAGTTTTACCCATCATGCGATTAAACATTTTTGGTCTCCTGTAATTTCAGTAGATGATGAAATAGTATCGCAATTGATAATTAGATGAATATTGTTTTATCAACTCCCTATTTATTTTCTATGTCTACGGGTGGACGCACACACAAATATATTAAAGCTCCGAACAAAGGGATTATTGCAAACAGCCAAAATAATTGATTATTTTGCCAACCTCGTCGCGTCATATCATCTGCTAATAAAGTCGGAAATAATAGACTCAACATGACAAAGTCTAAACTCATCACATGAATAAATCGGCTGGTTTGCCACTGTTGGACAAAATTACCCCAATCTCCTTGGAAACTATATATGAATAAAACCGCTGCACCTATAGTTAATAGAATCCCAAAAATACGGGAATCTAGAATCTTTAGAAATAACTTTTTTTCACCTATAAATTTTTGATTGGGTTCTCTTAAAGCTAAATATGGTAAAAGTGCAAATGCACCAAGAGCAAAAGAAGCACTAGCAAATGGCCAAGCAGGTATTTTTTGACCTCTACCATCAAAAAATACCACGGCACTATATATGAAAGGCCAAATTCCCATGATATTAAATAAAGATATAATCAGGGGATTAATCCCTTGCCAATTACCTGTTGAGAGATTTTTGATTAACTCAAAAGTATTAGGTTGTTCGGGAGGTGCAAAGAAAAAGGCATAGGAAATAAATCCTAGCCATAGTAAGCCGAAAGTTATTTTTCTGATCATTAATGTATAGAAATTAACTAAAAGCTTCCGAGAGATAATCTGCTGCGGCTGCAACTACAGCGATCGCACTCTCATAGTTTAACCTAGTTGGACCCAAAACTCCCACACTTCCCACCGGCACAGAACCTCGACGATAAGTAGAAGAAATCAAAGTACAGGTCCGAATTGGTTCAAGAGGATTTTCTGTGCCAATTCGCACAGTTACCCTAGACTTATTCAGATCGTCCATTTCTGCTTCTTCACAAATTAAATGCCAAAGTTGGTCTTGTTCCTCTTCCAACAATTGCATAATTGTCTGTACCTGCTGTACCTGAGAAAACTCAGGCTGTCGTAAAACCTCTCCAATCCCTCGCACCATAATTTGTGTAGTTGTCGGTGCCAGAGCGCGATGAGTTAATTCTACCAAAGAACTTTTCAAAAATTCGCCATAAACTCGAAATTCTTGATCCAATTCACTCCAATCAAGATGACCTAATTCTAATAAACTCCGTCCTCGTAAGTGACTATTCAAAAAGTTAGAAACTATCTGCAATTGATGATCAATCACCTCCGGTTCAGGTTTAGTTTGCGATGATTCTGAAAATAAATCCATCACTTTAGAATGGGTTTCATAACTATCTGTCACCACAATTAACATAATCTTCTCTGACTCAATTTGCACGAGTTGCAAATGTCGTAATTTTGCTGTTGTGGTTTGCGGCATAGTAATTAAAGTAATGCAGCCGCTTAATGTTGCTAAAATTTGAGCAGCACCCTGTAATAAAGCCTCTAAACTCCAATCTTCCCAATGCAGATGTTTTTGTAATGCCGTTTCTACTTCTTTAGCTAAAGTTTCTGATGGTTTAATGAGTTGGTCAACATAAATACGATAACCAGAATCAGAAGGAATCCTTCCCGCAGAAGTATGTGGTTGATAAAGTAATCCTGATTTTTCTAGAACACCCATTACATTGCGGATAGTAGCCGAGCTAATACCTAAATCAAATCCTTCAATTAAAGCTTTAGAGCCAACAGGTTCTGCTGTGGCAATATAATGGCGCACAGTTGCCCAAAGTATATTTTGTTGGCGAGTAGTCAGATGGACTTGCATAAGTGATATTTTTACTGAAGGCAAATCTTAATCAAAGTTTGAAAAACAAGTGGTTTTTACCACCAAAGTTCAAAAAAGAATTAATTATTAATTAATGTAAGATAGCAAATTATATACTTATATTGTCCGCCTGATGTAAATTAAAATTTGCCAGTAATATCCAGGGTTGTGACTTTTGCGTTAATCATAATTTCTATTCCTGTAAACGAGACTAGGTTGTTTTAGCGTTTAATTAACTCACAGCAATATGTATTTGAATAATATACTAATTTCGATCCCAAACGCTGACAACACAAAGATTTTACTCCTGATTGCCAAACGCTGCTATAAGCCATATTGTATTAATTCAAGACAAAATTTACTTTCCCCATTTATTGTATGTTTTATTACTTTTTCGCTGAAAACAAAAAAGAGAATAAGCTTCTACTCTTTTGCGTATTATCTCATGATCCGCGCTAATTAAATGTAAGTTTAGTTACAAAATTTTAGATACTTCTGCATAAATTAGGTAGCCATAGTGATCAATATTTACTTGATCAAGTTTTTTAATAGTTGGATAAGGTGGTGCAAACTATATTGATATTAATGCTGAGTTATATTTTTGATGCTACTTTGAGATAGAAAATTAAAGCGAAAACAAATATGGTAAAGCTACACAATAGCTTTTTCAATTATATTTAAAATAATTATATCTTTTTTCTCTGTCCAAACTAATGGAGGGGGTTTATTCTGTTCCCGAAATCATTAATGATTGAATTACAGAATAAGCCTCTAACCAAGCTTGTTCAAGTTCCGCAGTCCAATTTTCACCTAAATGAATTTTGAAGGCTTTAATCAACGCACCACCTACTAGAGGATAATGTTCTGGTAATACTCCATATTTAACATGAGTTGCACCTAAGCCTTTTAAAAGCAAGTCTGTAAATTTATGATTGCGTAAATTTTCTACCATTAATTCTAAACTTTGCCAAAGTTTATCTTGTTGTTGGCTCATGTCTGTTTTCTCAAAAAGAGGTTTAAGTTTAGGAAAATCGGTAAACAGAATTTGATAAAAGCTATGGGAAAACTCCTTAGATTGAGGCTGTAATAATCCTAAAGTAGACTTTAATATATCAAATTTAAACCGAGAATATTTTTCTTCAGCCCGATTTAAGTAAATTTTAGCTACAGAATCATCAGGAGCAATTTTCATACATTCAGCAAATAATTCTGCGGCTTCAATAAATTCGTTTTGATTATATAAATGTATACCTTTCTCAAATAAAGTTTTATTTGCTAATTTCCCTGCCTTAATATCAGTTGCATCTGCATCAAAAACTTCATATATGACTACTTCTTGTGATTTCCCTCTAACTTTAATAATATCCAGCATTCGTAAACAATAATCATCAGGATTTTCTAGTTTAACTAAAGTTTGTTCAGTAATTAATAAAGGAATTTGATAATCTTTAGTTAAACCTTCAATCCGAGAAGCCAAATTTACTGCATCACTAATAACTGTACTATCCATCCGATTTTTTCCGCCGATTATCCCCAACATCAAAGAACCTGTATGAATCCCAATTCCTATATTAATAGGTATAAACCCAAATTTAACCCGACGTTGATTATAAGGAATTAAAATATTTAACATCCCAATCGCTGCTCTAACTGCATTATCAGCCTTACCGCTAAACAATGCCATAATTGCATCACCAATATATTTATCAATAAATCCATGATTTTCCGTAATTACTGGTTCCATTTCCCTCAGATAGGAATTAATAAACTTAAAATTCTGATCAGGTGTCATTGTTTCACTGAGGGTAGTAAAACTGCGAATATCAGCAAATAGCACCGACATTTCTAACTGTATTTGATCACCTAACTGCACATCAATAATGCTAGACTTTTGTAAAAACTCAAGAAATTGATTAGGTACAAACCTTTCATAGGCTTGATTGAGTGCAATTAATCTAGTTTCATTTTCTCTAGCTTCTGCATAAAGTTTAGCATTTTCGATAGAAATAGCAGCTTGGGAGGAAATAAGTTTTAATATCTCTACTCGCTCTGGAGTAAATGCGTCAGTTGTCAGATTATTTTCTAAATAAACTAGACTAATTAACTTACCTTGATTAATCAAAGGTACACACAAAATAGATTTAGTCTGATTTTTTTGAATATAAATATCATTAGTGAATTGTCCTTCTTTAGTTGCATTATTTAAAACTAAAGTTTTTTGAGTTCTAGCTACATAATTAACTATAGCTTCCGCAACTATTTCACTGTTAATAATCGGAATTGATTGTAAAACATTTACATCTTGATTATCTATGGTTGCAACTGCTTCTATAAATAGTGTTTCCTGATTAGCTAAAATTAAATATCCTTTTTGCGCTCCAGCATTTTCAATAATAATTTTTATCAGTTTAGCTAATAGGTTTTCTAAGACAATTTCTCCAGATATTACTTGTGTAGCTTTGCTAAATGTAGCAATATCTAAATTAGAATTAGAACCAGTAGTTATTAGTGATGTAGTAGTTTTTGCATCTTTACTTTTCCCTTGATTTGCCGTTAATAATTGGGGATATCGCTTTTCTAAATCTTGTACTTTAGCACTTGCACCCCAAACCTGATAATGATAACACGCTTCCTGCATATAAGCTTTGGCAATTAATTCTTTTTGTTGGCATAGGTAAAATTTAGCCGTGAGTTCATTAGCTAAAGCTTCTTCTTGAAGATATCCATTTTCTTTAGCGTGGGAAATAGCTTTGTCATAATAATCTATTGCCAAGGTATATTTACCCTGAAGGTTAGAAATTTCTGCCGCTATTAAATAATATTTATGCAAATTATTTGCAGGAGCATAATTTGCCCATTTTCGCATTTTTTTCTGGTTGCGAATTACTTTACTAATAAATTGCTTGCGTACAGGTGCAGAAGCATCTTTAGCTACTACCAAACGCGCCAGAGAATCATAAAAATAGAAGTGAGGAATTAGCAAAGTAGATGTCATCCCATCTAGGTACTGCTCGGCTATTTCTGCATTAGCTACTGCTTCTACAACTTCTCCAAAAAGAAAGCAAAGCATCAGCTTATATATATATAAACCGCAAATTGCAGTCCGATCATTTTTGCTTTGCAGAATAGGTAGCATAACTTGTTCATTATAAGCCTTGCCAATCACATAATAGGGATTGTCTGCCAAGCCAATCAAATTGAGAACTACCTGATGCAATAACTCATGTAAATTGAGGATTCTTTCTTGCTTCAATTGCTGCATAACCTGAGTGTAAGCAGCCATCTCTGACTCCAATTGCATTAATGGAGAACCGCTGAGAAAGCCATAGCAGCAGAGAGTTTGAGCCGAATATACAGCGTATTCTAAATCTCCTGTTTCCAATCCAATGGTGTAACATTCTCGTAGTGGGTTTAATGTTGCTTTTGCAGGCTCTATCCAGTGTTTAATAAAGGTATAAACTGTGAACTCTGTCTTAGTTTTCTCTTTTTTGGCATTAAGTCGAGAGAGCAAATTGAGGGCAAGTTGACCAAATTGAAAACCAGTCTTAATGTCGTCGACAACTCCACAGAGAATCAAGCCATAGCAACTATAAGCAAAAGCAGATTCAGAACTATTCCCCCACTGAATAGATAAGCTGATTTCTTCAAATACAATCAGAGAAAATAACAGAGGCTTGGCAAAGTAAGCAGCCGAGGCAATTGTACTGAGAATACGGATTGCTGCTTTAGAGGAAGGAGCAATCATTAGAGGTAAGTTGATTAAGCTGGTTATGGGTTGAAGACCTATTCTCAGCTTTGTTTGCAATAGCCCCCACAAAACGTCTAATTGACTAGGCTGTTTAGGCAACCTTATCCCTAGTAAGTTTAAAATTTCTAATCCAGTATCAATGGCTTCAGTAAACTTGCTTTGAGCGGTATATGCCTGAATTTTTATCTCATATATTTTTACTTTATTGAGGATGGTTTCTGCTTGTAAAACCACCACTGAAAAAAATCTATCCATCAGCGCAAAGTCTGCATTAAGATAAGCTAATTCTGCGGTTTCTTGATATAGTAAAAGGGTGAGTTGATACTGTTTTTTCCAGCTATCATTTCCTAATAGTTTTATACCTAATTGTAAATAATTTAAAGCTGGTTGATAGGCTGTAGATATTTTGGCTTTTTGACCAGCGGACAGGTTTAATTGAGCTAAATTATCTCTTTCTGACTGCTCAGTAATTAGCTCAATTCCCAAATTTAATTGATTAACAATATCAAATATTTTTTCTTCTCGTTTGTTGATCAGGTTATTTTTAAGCAGGATTTGCCCGATTTGCTGGTG
>JANMGZ010000506.1:0-1540 GCA_031374905.1 Dolichospermum sp. OTE_70_metabat_362_sub | reverse complement strand
ATTGGGACAGCACAGGAGGAGTGGATTGACCTAATTAATGATTGGTATTTGACTCAGCATTTTTTGATTCCAACTAGAGGGAATAGGATATGGAATCTAGTTTTCACTTCTGATCTTCATGCAGTGTATGAGGTGATGCTTGGCTGCCCTGTTGCTGGGAGTGATCATAATTTGCTTGTTTGGGATTTTAATTTTAAAATAGAAGTGGGTGAGAAAGGAGATACTAAATTTAATTATCAAAAAGGTGATTTTGTTGGGCTAAATGATAATCTGTATAGGACACCTTGGATAGATATATTTAATAGTAAAACTGTTAGTGAAATGTGGAAATATTTTCACAACGCGTTAATCGATAGCAGATCTAAATTTGCACCAGTCTGTGCCGAAGCTGGTCAGAGGTATACGCTTTGGATGAAAATGAGTATTAAGATATTGATTTGTAAAAGGAATAAAACCTGGCAGAGATTCAATCTTTGTCCAACTTATCAAACCAAGATTAAGTACAAGCAGATTAGAAATAAGGTAATGAGGGCAATTGGAAAACAGAAAAGTAAGTATGAATATCAGTTAGCTGACAAAATTCAAGGGAACCCAGTTAATTTGATCTTATGTTAGATCTAAATCGAGATGCAAGGCTACAATAATTATTGGTCCTCTACTTGACAAGAAAAGGTTCTCTAGTTACTAATAATCTGGGTATGTGTAATATTTAAAATGAGTTTCATGCTTTGTTTTCACAAATTTAGATGTAAATAATATACCGGAAGTGAAGTCATGGGTTAACAGTGGTTTAGGTATTATTTTGACACATAGTGTTATAAATGAAGAGAGAGTTTCTAAGGCAATAAAAAGTATGAAGGGTAATAAAGCAGCAGGTTGCGACAGTCTGATTTCTTCTTTCATTAAGAAAGCAGAACCATCGATTGTTGCACCTCTTGAAATTATACTCACTGAATCTTTGGAAAAGTAGTACACCTAATCATCGGAAGACTGTGGATGTCAGTCATACTTTTAAAAAGGGCTTTAAGAAAGAGCCAGGAAATTACAGGCTAGTTAGTCTGACTTAATATAAGTTAAATTTTATAGTGGATTTTGAAAGAGGATATTATGATATTTCTTGAAGTTAATAAATTGATTAATATTAGTTAAAATGAATTTCGGTTTAAGATATCCTGCCTGAGTAATTTTTTGAGACAGTTGTTGAATTTGTTGAGACAGTTGTAGGTTAAATGAATCAAGGTGAACCAGCAGATGTTCTTGCTCTGGATTTTCAAAAAGCATTTGAAAAAGTGCCCCATGTTAGGTTAATAAAAAAAAACCAGAGGCTCATGGTATACAGGGTAATGTTTTAAAATAGATTGAATTATAGTAATCAGGAAGGAAACAGAGAGTAGTTTTGAATGGGAAAAGAGATCAGATTGGGTGAATGTAACGAATGGCATGCCACAGGGTTCAGTTTTAAGCCCAATCCTTTTTATCATTTTCATGAATTATTTTGATGATGGAGTTATCAATACAATTTTTAAATTTGTTGATGATG
>JANMGZ010000452.1:0-5117 GCA_031374905.1 Dolichospermum sp. OTE_70_metabat_362_sub | reverse complement strand
TTTAAAGGAATTACCTTACCACCTTTACGAGTAAGCGCAAACCAAGCTTGAGTAACTTCTCCAGCGCGGGGATTATCATTAGGTTCTAAATGGACAGTACCACCTACATCTGCCGATATTTTCACCGTATGGGCTAAAACTTGAGTATTTGCACTGACTATCACATTAGATACAACTAATAATAACAAATACTTTACCTTGCTTATGTGTGCAGCAGAAATAGTTAATTTACCGGGACTTATTGGGGGGAACATAAAACTTTTCTAGATGTAAATATAACCAAAAATATCGTGAACGTACCAACAATACACCAAAGGTAATTATGCCCAGCAACACGGCTGCTACCTGGTTTTGCCAACTTAATCTTAAAGCCCCCAGATAATGAGAACCAATCATCACCGTATGAATAGCACTCAATAACAAAGCTGGTACACTCAGAAGATGAATTTGTCGCCAATGCTTACCTAAAGATTTTTGCAGAAAATCAAAACTTGTACAAGCAGCAGGGAGCATTAATACCAAAGCTACAGCCCCTGCACTCATTCCCCATTGAAATTCTAGCGGTAAAAACCAAAAAGCGGTGAGATTCCAGTCTAGAGAGTGTTCAAAATGATGAATAGTATGTACTCCAGCCAGCACAAAAGCCCCAACTCCCAACGCCCGCCGGTAACGCAGAGGTGCAGACCAAAAACTATTCACAGGACGGGCAATCAATGAGAGAATTAGACAAATTAAGGCAGCGTGGCCGCTATAGTCTGTCATCGTATCCCCCGTCCGCAATAGGGTAATAGCACCAATAATCAGAGTTACCCACCCACCCAAGCGAAATAATTGACTGCGGCGATCTTTACTAATTAACGCAGTGGAAACACCTACACCCAACATGATGGGTAGCGTCCCCATCCCAAAAGCTAACATTGTCGCTGTAGCTTGCCACAAATTCCCTGTAGCCGCAGCTTTAATTTGAGCCGCATATAAAAAACCGCAGGGCATTAATCCCCAAGTCATGCCCAAAAGTGCTGGTGTCCACCATTGATTTTGTGAAGATAACTTGATCATAGCCGCACTCAGGCGGTTATGTAAGTTCCATTTTAAGATGGGGTGTAATAAGGGAATATGCGGTAAAAAATCTGGTTTCACCTGTCCTAAACCAAACCAAATCAGCATAAGACCCGTAATTATCGCTATCCAACGCCGCAAATCACTACCAACTCCCGCCAGTTGTCCACTTTCTACTAATACCAAACCGATTGCGCCAATACCAGCACCAACTAGGGCATAACTCAACATTCGCCCTATATTCAGTAATGTATGAAATTTTAAGTGCTGTTGCCAAGTCGGATTTTCTTGCTGCTTAGAAAGAGAAAAAGCTACTGTTAAGGGTCCACACATCCCAAAGCAATGTCCAAAACTGCCCAGAAACCCTAGAAGCGTCATGAGTAATAAATCTAGCATATTAATTATGGGAACTGGGAATTGGCAATTAGGAAAGTATCCTCTTTTCATCTCTTACCATGATGTCCATGTCAAAAGACAAGCTGTCAAACTTGGTGTAGCTTGGATATTTTATTTCCTATGGTTGAGATTTACCAATTTTGCCATATCATGATTCCTGCTTTGTTATCAAACCGGATTAATTTTTCCTAAGTAACGATAGTTATTTTTGTACATTTGTTAGTCATATTAGGATTTTATGGCTTACTAAAATTTATATTTAATCATGAAATGCGATCGCTAATTGTAATTATGGTTCAACATGATAATAATATAGAAACTAATGATATTTTTAATAATTGGGAATTAATTAATAATAATTATATATATGGCAATTTTCCGAAACAGCAAGAACTACAAATCAATTGCCTTTTTTGAGAAAAAATACCAAATATTGATCATATTGACAATCAAAATCATCTAAAAGATGATTTAACTAAAATATCTCAATCCAGTCAACATATTTATAAATTAGCAAAAACTCACCATTGGGGAAAAGCACAAGCTGAAAACCAAAAAATACAAAATTTGACCAAGAATTTAACAACAAAATTTCAACCGCAAATACATCAATTCAAAAAACTCCCTAATAAAATGAATTTACTAGATAACGCTATTAATAATAAAGACTCTTATTTAGCAATGCGTACCTCTAATCAAATTACTTTTCTAGTAGTTAAAATGAATAAAAATTTCCCAGAAAAAATCACCTCTAGTTTAAAAGATACTAGAGGCTATGATTAAAGACATTGGAATGTGGACTAGTTCTAGCATTAATCTAACCTTAATCTTGACATTATTGTCTCTGTCTGTAGGAAAGTTTAAATTTAATTTATTTCTGTCTAATTGAATAGATAAAAAAAGACCCCCAGTTGTGAACCGAGGGATTCTGCAAGTCGGAATTATCGCACAAAGACATTCGCGTACCCAGAATAGCAATGTAACAACTCAAAAAAATGCCAAAATGCCAAAAACAAAAATACCCGTATTTTTTTGTCGATAACGTAATTATTATTTATCAGTATTTGAAAATTCAGTAGCAATGCTGCTTGGTTACAAATAAGTAATTAACTACAACGGGGAATTTTTAATAAGGTAGAGTTATCGCGTAAAACAACTGATAGAGAATTGGTAAAATCCTTTTCTCTTTCCGATTTATTAAAGTTAATTACGAATATTCACTTCCTGTAAATAATCTTCTGGTTGTAGAGACACTTGACGCTTAATGATATTTCTCTGATTAGATGTCTTTTGTGTTTTAGTAACGAGAACTGTTTTCAGGATAGCTAATTCTTGTTGTTGATTACGTAACCGTAACTTTTGGGAATACTCTTGCAGTTTAACTTTCGCTTTTGCATAAACAGTCGCATCTTCAGGAACTCTTTCTAGGAGTTTAATTGCTCCAAAAAAGTCACCTACAGATGCTTGATTGTGAGCCTGATATAAATAGTATCCTGATCTAACTTGACGTTTTTGATTATATTCAGATAATTTCTGTTTAACTATAGCACCAGCAGAACTTTCTTCAGATATTTGACTTAGATAATATAAAGCTGTTGAGAAATCTCTTTCTTCAGCTTTTTCATAAGCTTTAAATAATAAAGCTTGTGTTTGTGCCTCTATATTTGATTTTGCTTGTTTAACTAGGGGCTGAATTTTTGATTGCCAATATGAATTAACTGGAACTTTAGGAGCATGAGATAAAACATCTGTCCACCGACATTCCTTGAAAGCTTTTTCTGCTATAATATAATGTTCTGAGTCTTGTTGCCATTGCTTTTGCCATTCATTAATTGAAGCTTGAGCTTCTGGATAAACATTACTATTAAGAGGAATAGAGCGAGCTAAATTAATCGCTTTTTGTAAATCTCCAGATTGATATTTGGCTATAGCTTTATATAAAGTTTCTGTGGCTGAGTAAGCTTGAGAATTATTGAATAACGAATATACTCCTAATCCTAGTAAAACCGAATTAATCAATAAACCTAATTTCAGTCCAGCTAATAATGGTTGTGATTTTTGATATGGTTTTTCAATATTCTGAGAAAATAATTCAGACTCTACTATGGGTCTTTCTGCTAATTGATTTTCCCATTCTATATGCTTGAGTACCCATAGTGCTTCATTGGCAGATTGAAATCTTTCTTGATGTTGATAACGGATCATCTGACTGAGGAAAGCAACTAAATAATCACTAATAGGGCTATCATCATTACACCAAATAATTTCATTAGTTTCCGCATCAATTTCTAATTGTAGGGGTGAAAGTCCGGTAATAGCTTGAATAGCAATTATTCCCAAGGAATAAAGGTCACTATTGGGTTGAGTTTGACCAATGAATTGTTCAGGGGGAATATAACCCAAGGATGTGACAGGAATTTGATCTATGGAAAATTCTGTTTCAATACTAAAGTCTACTGGTTGAATTGAACCAAAGTCAATTAACACTAATCTGGCATCTATAGCCCGTCTAATTATGTTTTCTGGTTTAATATCACAATGAATAAAACCTTGAGAGTGAACAAATTCTAGAATAGATAAGGCATCTTCTAAAAACTTAATAACATCAACTTGACTCCATTTTCCCGGACTTTCAGGATCGTTAGGCAATTCTGCTGCTAAAGACTCTCCAGGAATAAATTGTTGTACTAAATAAAATCGCTCATTTTCTTGAAAGCAGGTAATTAGTTCAGGAATTTGAGGATGACGACCTAAATGTTTAAGAGTTTCAGTTTCTGTTAAAAACCGCAATCTCAAGTAATCAAAGTATGAGGTAGATTGATAGTTGTTAACTTTTAGTTGTTTAATAACATATCTGGGTTTTTCTGGGTGGTGCATATCCACTGCGATAAATGTTTGTCCAAACACTCCTGCACTAAGTGGTTGAACAATTTGGTAACGATCTTGTAATAATTTGCCGATTATCTGCTTAATCATGATCTAGTTACTCAGAAATCCTTATATATCTTTTCTGACATCGGCTGCTATTTTCCGGAATTCTAGAGAATAATTCAGTATGTGAAATATTAAATAATAATTTCAGTATTTTTACGGTTGATCTTCTTTTTCTGCGAAGGTCTCAGTTAATGGTTTGACAACTTTAGCGATCGCTTCTTGGACAAAAACTTTGATAAACTCATCTCGGCGATTAATCTGAAACTGTTGTTGGACTACTTCTGTCATACCTCCATCTCCCCAATCTTGATCATGACGAAAATACTCGATAAAGCTTTTCCCAGCTATGCGGGTTAAATATGCGGCTGTCACTCCTTGAATTGCCCTCCCGACTATAAAAGTAGCTACATTTAGTTGCAAAGCCGTTGATAATAATTGAATTGCCCCTTTAACAATACCTAAACCGGCAATAGTTTTACCTAAAGATAGGGCTAATTCCTTACCCCGTTCCATGTTTAAATCACAACCGTAGAGTCTGCCAATTTCTACTACCATTTGGGCATTAACTGCGGCAGTTGCTAGTAAGTCTACCATCGGTAATGGTGTTACAGAAACTACGCCTGCACCAATCCATTGGTAACGTTCAACGATTTTATCAGCTTGACGACGACGCTGGGAGTCTATCAGTTTGCGGGCTTCTTCTCCTAAGCGCAGAGATTGTAAGAGAA
>JANMGZ010000430.1:0-8822 GCA_031374905.1 Dolichospermum sp. OTE_70_metabat_362_sub | reverse complement strand
TTTGGGCGCAGGCCCTGCGCCCCTACGTGATAATTCCTGGTTCTATGGTATGTGAACCATCGGCTTTAATCCACGCTATTTGGGCAATGGAGCGATCGCTTGCATATTGACGAATCGCCGCTGCGTCCCTATCTCCCAACTCTATTTCTACTCTAATTAAATCAGGATAATTACGTAATTTCTCAGCATAGGCAAAAGCCGCAGCTTCAGCGCCAGGGGTTTCTGGAACTACTAACCAATTACTCGCGGGGATATTCTGCGGTAATTGCTGATTTAATAGGAGGATTTGGTATAAATCATCAATATTCAGTTCAAAACCGATACCGGGTATATTTTCCTTCTGGGGATGATATAAACCTAATAGTTGGTCATAACGACCACCACTTCCTAAAACCTGTGCCTGTCCATTTGTCTCATTCACTACTTCAAAAACAATTCCTGTGTAGTAATCAATGGTTTGAATTAAGCTGAGGTCAAGGATTAAAGGGAATTTACCATTTAGTAATTCTACTAGGGATTTGAGGTTATTTATTGCTTCGTGCTGGTCTGGTTCTAGATGTAAACTACTAACTTTTTCTAAAACTTCTTTGCTATCACCCCGCAAATCTAACATGATTTTAGCGCGTTGGTGTAGTTCTTCGCTTAAAGGCAAAGTATCAAGAGTTATATAGTCTAAATGAGCGATCGCACTCCGGACTTGATCTCTGATTTCTGGGGGAAAAGCATTGAGTAAAGAGCGAGTAATTCCCGCTTCACCTAAGATTAAGCGCCATCCTTGTAAATTCAATGCAGTTAAACAATCTGCGACTAATAGCAATACTTCCGCATTGGCTAATAATCCCCCCGCACCTAGCAATTCTACCCCAGCTTGATAATATTCTTGTTGACGATTATGGCGGCCTTCCCAATTACGGCGAAAAACATTAGCGTTGTAATAAAGTCGCTGAGGATAGGTCGCATTATCCATGCGAGTTACCACTGTCCGGGCGATAGAAGCCGTCAATTCTGGACGCAATCCCAATTCTTCATTTTGACTATTTTGGAGTTGAATCACCATCTGACGCACAATTGCTTCACCCGCCATCAGCGTATCCATTCGTTCCAAAGTTGAGGTAATAATCCTGTGATATCCCCAACGCTGAAATACTTGTTCTAATCTATCTTCAATCCAGCGTTTTTGCGCCACATCTAAAGGTAATAGATCCCTTGCACCCGCTGCTGGTTGATACACCATTATTTTTTCTTCCCACCGAACAAACCACCAAACAAACCACTTTTTCCAGACTTATCTGGCTGCTTCTCTTCTTTTTTAGAAGAGGAATTCACTTGAGAATCACTGCTTTTATTTCCTAAAGCTTGATCTACCTTGGGTTTCCATTCCAAAGCAGTTTTTTCAGTAGGATCTAACTTCAGAGCGTTGTCAAAATGAATTCTTGCCATTTTCAGTTGATTTTGCCGTAAATATACCATTGCTACCAAGCTATGGCAACGACTATTTTTTGGCTCTAACTTTAAGGCATCTTGTAATTCTACTTTGGCCTGGGACAATTGGTTTTTTTCTAGTAAATCTTGAGCGCGATCCAGGTATTGCTCTACTACTGAATCTTTTTGCGGTGCTGAAGTTGGGGGTGGTGGTGACTTTTCCGAGGACTGCTGAGGCTGACTAGAAGGAGCATGATCCATTGACTTTCCTGCCACCCGCATCAGGTAAACTACATTTAGTTCACTAACTTCGGCGATAATTTTATTTGTTTGTTGCAAATCACTAAATTGAGTTTTAGCAATTTTAGCGATCGCTTCTTTATATAACAGATTAATGTTGGGCGCATCTACCAATTGTTTGGCTAATGCTGTCTTCAGGATCATTGATACTGGTTCTTGGGCAAATCGCTTACCCATTTGTGACAAAATAAACAAGTATTCAGCCCGATTGGCTTCTACAGAAAACTTTTCATAAGCCGGATTAACCAGTTTTGCTAACAATTGGTTAGCCAACTCTTTTTCTGATTCACCCTTTGTACTACAAACATCTGGGTGTAAAATCCGAGCAATTTGGAAATAACGGTTACGGATTTCTTTAAACTCAGCATCAACTGGCACACACAAAACTGCGTGATGATCTATGAAATCATAAGTAAATAATCCACCATCTATTTTTAACGGCATATTTATTATAAGTATTGCACCACGGCATATTCTTTCTAGTGTACAGGGAATGATAGCAAGTTTCAAAGCCCTCTACTAGTAACTAGAAAATTTAGCCCTGCGGAAACCAAGATTTGTCGGTTGGGTTGAAGCATGAAACCCAACAAATGCGTTGGGTTGCGCTGTCGCTTAACCCAACCTACAGAAAATGAACAAGGTATTGTTTATAGCATAAATTTTTTATTTCATGAATATGATTTAGCCGCATTGGCGTGTATTTTTCGGAAATATTTACTTCTAAATCTGGTAATTAAGTTTGCAGAAAATGAGAATGAATTATCTAGTGACTCCTCGATATTCTATTAACAAGCGAGGGGTTAAGCGGCAAACGAGCAGTAAACAACTCAGCAATAATTCAAATCAAGGAGAATTCGATCATGTCTAATCTATTTACCGCAGTATCTGTTGAACAACAAGAAATCGTATCTGGTGGTGTCAGTTCTTTTAATCTAAACCAGAGTTATAAGGAGTTTAAAAAAGGAACTCTTATTGCAGGCAATGGAAGATATGGCGCGTTCGTAGCGGCTACTTTTATAAGCAAAATTAGTTCCAAGAATAAGTTATCCGGATGGGAATATTAAGCTACTTTTTTTACTGAAAGATAAACAGAAACGAACTGATTTATCTTGAAAAAGAAAGTTAAAAAATTCGTGAATTTCCAGAAGGACGAGTATATCTCGTTCTTCTTCTTAATTATCAAATAATATTAACAGATATATGAGCATTCAATAATGCAAAATTATGCCTAACGAAATCAATACCGAAAACCCCCAACTATTCCAACAATTATTAGAACAAGAACAAGAACTTATATCCGGTGGAGGTTCTAATAACTTGCCATCTGGTATAATTTTCTTTCGACAAACAAATATAATAAATTACGCAACTAGTCAAATAAAATTTTCAAATAATGAGCTTCAATTTTCTAGCAATCAAACATCTTTTTCTAGCTTTTCAGAAACGACATTTTTATTTATTCCATCTTCTGGAGGTGGTAGACGTAATAGAGCAGGACGGATTAACATCAATCAGCTTATGTCTTGGTTTAGGTAGAAATCAGCCAGATGATTAATTGTTGTAATTCTATCCTCCCCAAATTGATGTGGGAGTAAATTTTGACAATACAGAAAAAACAAATCATTTTTACAAAAACTAACGACACTCCAAATTTTATTTTTAACCATCTAAGGTGTTTTACTTGCTTATGAAATACCAATTTGTTAAACAACATAGTGAAGAAGACTGTGGCGCCGCCTGTTTAGCGGCAATTGCCAAGTATTACGGTCAAACATTTACTATTAGTCATATTCGGGAAGCCGTAGGAACAGGACAATTTGGAACTACCTTATTAGGCTTAAAACGAGGAGCAGAAATTCTGGGTTTTAAAGCAAATCCAGTTAAAACTTCCCCAGAAATATTAGATAAAATTAATGAAGCACCCTTACCAGCAATCATTCACTGGAAAGGCAATCATTGGGTTATTTTATATGGTAAAAAAGGTAAAAGATATCTGATTGCAGACCCCGCAGTGGGAATGCGTTATCTTTCTAAAGAAGATATCAAAGAAGCTTGGACAGATTGGTTATTATTATTAGTAGAACCAGACCCCATTCGATTTTTTGCTCAGAAGCAAGATAAAGAAGGTGGTTTTTGGCGTTTTTTCAAACGAGTTTGGATTTATCGCGGCATTTTATTCCAGGCTTTACCGCTCAATTTAGTATTAGGTATTCTCTCTTTAGCTTCTCCTTTCCTATTGCAAATTCTCACCGATGATGTATTAGTTAGAGGTGACACAAAATTATTAACTACAGTAGTTATTGCTGTAGTGGTTATGAATATTATTGCTAATAGCCTTTCCTTTGTCCAATCTAACTTAATTGCTCATTTTGCCCAACGAATGCAATTAGGTTTAGTTTTGGAATTTGGGCGGCAAATTCTGCGTTTACCACTAACTTATTATGAAACTCGTCGCAGTGGTGAAGTTGTCAGTCGTCTTCAAGATATTGAGCAAATTAATCAATTAATTGCTCAAGTTGTGGTTGGTTTACCCAGTCAATTTTTTATTGCAATAATTTCCTTGGGTTTCATGTTTTTCTATAGCTGGAAACTTGCTTTGGTCGCTTTAGTAATTTCTGTGGTTATGACCACAACTACTTTTATTTTTCAGCCCACATTACAACAAAAAACTAATGAACTATTAGTTATAGAAGCCGAAACTCAAGGGGTTTTAGTCGAAACTTTTAAAGGCGCATTAACTCTGAAAACCACTACATCAGGAAAACAATTTTGGGATGAACTACAAAATCGTTTTAATCGTCTAGCTAGACTCACATTTCAGACAATGCAAATCGGAATTATTAATAATACCTTTTCTGGATTTGTTTCTGGTATTGGTAGCGTGATTTTACTTTGGTTTGGTGGCTATTTAGTAATTAATCCGGCTGAAAATCTCAGCATTGGACAATTACTAGCATTTAATGCCATGAATGGTAACTTTATCTCTTTAATTAGTACAATTATTAATTTTATTGATGAATTTACCCGTGCAAAAACTGCTACTAGAAGGTTAACAGAAGTTATTGATGCTACTCCAGAAGAGAAAGATGACGGTAAAAAACCTTTTGCTGAAATTTCTGGTAATGCTGATATTATTTGTACGAATTTAACCTTTCATTATCCTGGTCGTATTGATTTATTAGATGATTTCTCTTTAACAATTCCTGGAGGTAAAAATATTGCCATAATTGGTAAATCTGGTTGTGGTAAAAGTACATTAGCTAAATTAATTTCTGGTTTATATCAATTCCAATCTGGTAATATTCGGATTGGGCTGTATAATCTTCAAGACCTGTCTTTAGAATGTCTCCGTCAACAGGTCGTACTTGTTCCCCAAGATGCCCATTTTTGGAATCGGTCTATTATTGATAATTTTCGATTAGGATCACCTTATGTAACCTTTGAACAAATTGTTAAAGCTTGTCAAATTTCTGATGCTGACGAATTTATTAGTAAACTTCCAGAAACATATCAAACTATTCTAGGTGAATTTGGTGCTAATATTTCTGGTGGACAAAAGCAAAGATTAGCCATAGCTAGAGCTATTGTTACAGACCCAGCAATTCTTATTTTAGATGAATCTACTGGTGGACTTGATCCAGTTAGTGAAGCTCAAGTTTTAGACCAATTATTTGAATATCGTCAAGGAAAAACAACGATTTTAATTACTCATAGACCTAAAGTAATTAATCGTGCTGATTGGATTGTTTTAATAGATCAAGGTAAGTTGAAATTGGCAGGTTCTTTGGAAGATTTACGCAGTAAATCAGGAGACCATTTAGATTTTATCATTCCTTAAATAATCATGATTTACACTCATAATCAAGAATTTAATTCTGTCATTGAAACTGATAATTCACTTCCACCTATAAGTCCTTGGACATCCTTAGCAGGTGTATTTTTGATGGGGACTGTTATTACTAGTATTTCTTTATCCTCATGGGTGAAATATAATGTCACCGTCAAAGCTGCTGCTATTGTTCGTCCCATAGGTGAAACTCGTGTAGTCCAATCAAAAATAGAAGGAACTATTAAAAATATCTTAGTTAAAGAAAATCAAATTGTTAAGCAAGGGGAAGTAATCGCCATTTTAGATACTGAAGAATTGTTAATTAAAAAAAGTGAATTAGAAGAAAATATTCAGCAAAATAAATTACAAATATTACAAATATATGCTCAAAACCGGACTTTGAATAATCAAATTATGGCTGAAAAAAGATTTATAGAAAGGACTATTATTTCTGCTAAAGAGGATTTATTAAAAAATCAAAGGGAGTATGAAGAACGAAAAATTAATACTGAAAATGAATTAATGACAGCGGAAGTAAATATTCAGAAAGAGTTGGTAGATTTACGAAAAGCTGAAGCTGATTTAGATTTTGCTAAAGTGGATCGTGATCGTTATGAGCAGTTATCAAAAATTGGTGCAATTGGCAACCGAGAATTTGAGCAAAAGCAATTAGTTGTTCAACAAACGGCTTTAACCTTACAATCTGCAAAAAAAGCCGTTGATATCGCTATAATAAAAATTAAATCAAATAAAGCTGCGGTTAATCCAACTACAGCAATGGTAAAAATGGCACAAGAAAAAATTGCTCAAGAAACTGCTAGAGGTGAGGCAAATATAGCAGTGCTAAATAAAGAAAGAGAAGGTTTAATTCAGCGACTAGTAGAAATACAAACCCAAATAAAAAAATCACAAAAAGAACTTCAACAAGTCGAAAATCAGCGAAAAAATAGTATAATTACTGCCACAAGTAAAGGCATTATTTTTAAACTTAACTTACGAAATTCTGGTCAATTTGTCCGCGCTGGTGAATCTATTGCTGAAGTTGTCCCTGATCATTCCTCTTTAGTAATTAAAGCCATGATTCCCACTGCGGAAATTAATAAAGTTGCTATTAATCACAAAGTTCAACTTCGTGTAGATGCTTGTCCCTATCCTGATTATGGAACTGCAAAGGGGATTGTTAAAACCATCGCTCCAGATGCAATTACACCTCAAAATAAAGATACAACTACTACAAATTCTCCTGGTATTAGCTACTTTGAAGCCACAATTCAACCCGAAAGCAATTCATTTGGAAATAATGGTCGTCAATGTTTACTACAATCAGGAATGAACGTTACAGCCGAAATTATTTCTAGAGAAGAAACGGCTTTACGATTTATGTTGAGAAAAGCTAGATTAATTTCTGATTTATAAGTAGCTATTGAATATAAATGTTTTGTTTCATAAAACAGTAGAGACGTTCTATGGAACGTCTTTACAAACTTTATAGAAAAAATATAAATAAATATATTTGGTGTGTTATGACAGCGTGACGCACCAAACTATTTTTTAATATCAGATAAATACTTCTACCGTAACAAAAATTTTACCATTTTTTATAGGTTGGATTAAGCAACAGCGCAACCCAACACATTTATTAGGTTTCATACTTCAACTTCTTTCAAGTTAGCAAAGATATTGCTTTAACAAAAACCTTATGTCAATCTGGCATTTTTATCGGCAAGTATTTTCTATTACCTAATATCTTTTATATTGCCAGGTACTCTATCTGTCAGAACTCCGATTAATCCTAAATTATTGTTAAATAAACATATCTATTATTGTTATACATCAACTTCATAATTTCAGTATTTTCTAATAGATTTACTAGAATGAGAGGCAACACTCCTCACAGTAGATAAGCTATAACTAATAGAATCTAGGAAAAAGCAATTAATAGTAGTAAATAGCAACCCAAATTTATTAAGTGTATAATTATTGGGACAATTATTAGATATGCAACAAGTTTCATCAGAAAAATCAATTTTAAAATTCATCATTATTGATGATCATCAGTCAGTTTTAAACGGAACAACAGAAATATTAAGGAAAAACTATCCTAGTGCTGAATTTAATACTGCTACAAATGCTAGTTATGCTTTTGAACAAGTTATTAGTTATCAACCTAACCTGGTAGTTATGGATCTTTCCATACCAGAAAAACTGGAAATGACAGCAAAAGTTGATACAGGTATTCAGCTTCTCAAGGTTTTAATGGAAAATTATTCCCATTTGAATCTTGTTATTCAAAGCGCTCATGTTAGGACATTAGTACGCATTCGTCCCTATATTGATAATCATAAAGGAGGCTTTACTATTGCTGATAAAAGTCTTTCTACCCAAGAAATGTTAACTAGAGTTGATTGGGCATTACAAGGACTAACTCACACCAAAGATATTAAAAGAATCCAATCAGGTTCAGAGATAAAAGCAGAATGGTTAAAAGTGCTGAATTTAGCCTTTCAAGAAGGATTACAAGATAAAACAATTGCTGAAAATATGTGTATATCTGAACGCATGGTGCGTCATTATTGGAGTAAATTACAAGACGCTTTAAATATTTATCCAGAAGCAGGTAAAAACATTCGCATTCAAACAGAAATTACAGCTAGAAATGAAGGATTAATTGATTAATAAATCTATCATGTGTTTTCCATAATTAAGATATTGAAATAGTGATCAAAGCTTATGCAAACTCAATTTTGGAAAAAACTGCAAGCAGAAATTTATTTTAGTTTTGCTGAAAAGTTATCAGAGATTGTTATCTCTCTGTGCGGATTACTATTGATTAGTTATTTATTCTCAACTTGGAGTTTAGCAAATTATCTCACACCAATAATTATGATGATAGGGATAAACAGCATCCTAATTATAGTTTTATATCAATATAGTCAAGCTATTAAATCTAGAACTAAAGCTCATAAAACCATGATTGAAACAACATTTGAAACAATTCATAATGGTCCTTTGCAAAGTTTAGCTAAAGTTTTACGGCTAGTTAAAGGGCAAGATTTACCAAATCATAAATTGCTACCTTTAATCGAACAAGAACTTGAAGAATTGAACCAAGAATTACGAGGAATTTATGATTTTTGGCAGCAAGAAACCTTAAACCAGGATACTAGTCTTTACCTAGGCAATAATATAGTCATAGATTTGCAACATCCTTTACATGAAATTCTTTATCAAATTTATAGTTATACCTTAGAACGAGATTTACCTTGTTTTA
>JANMGZ010000408.1:0-16044 GCA_031374905.1 Dolichospermum sp. OTE_70_metabat_362_sub | reverse complement strand
ACTGCACTTAAATCAGCTAAATCATTACTATCAAAAGGCTGACTTCCGGGGTCACGAGCAAAGTTTAAAGTCCCCACTAATTGACCATTACAAACTATGGGACCAGTCATCACGTGTTCGTGACGAGTACAATAGTTTTTCCAGTCTTCTGGGGATAAAATTAATTGCTCATGGGTGGGGGCGTGACGTTCGACAACATAGCGCCCGACGGGATTAGCTTCTAAGCAGACAGCGGGAATTTCAGGAATTTCAATTTGAGTATTTAATTGGTCATTTAGGAGATCAATACCCCAATGTTGTACTGCAAAATGGTCGCCAATGGTATCCATGAGAGCTAGTTTTAATTCTTGCTCATTTTGGACATTAGCGATCGCTTGGAAAATGGCGTGGAGAGTTTTAGCCATAAGTGTACCCATTTGGGGTCTATGCGAACCTCGATAATTACCTCTATGCTAATACCAGCAACGATAAAAAGCTATTTTAACTTGTAACCAGAGGACAAGCACAATGACAGTTACTCAAATCTCAGCCCAAGAACTTTTCCAGGCTGCATATCAAAACCGTTATACTTGGGACGCAAATTTCCCTGGATATACCGCAGATATTACTTATAAGTATGATGACCAAGTGATCAAAGGTCAAGTGGTGATTGATGCCAATATGAAAGCTGAGGTTCTGAACGTGGAAGACGAAGCCGCTAAAAAAGCCATTCACGGACAAGCTTGGGAAATCGCTGTTCACCGCGTCCGTAGAGCGTTTGAACAAACTCACGGTGCAAATACTTTTAGGGCTGGTAACACTGACGCAACCGGCGCAGTAGAAATTTTTCTGGGTGGAAAGTCGGAAGGAGATAACTACAAAGTGCGTAACAATGAAGTTTGCCACGTTCACCGTTTAATTCACGGTACTTTTGTGACTATTGACACTTTCAGCAGTCACGACACAGGGGAAGGATATCTTTCTCACACATACAATTCTGTATATCATGACCCAGAAACTGGCGCTCAAAAGGGCGGTAAAAGCGATTTTACTGATGAATATGAAAAGGTAGGAAATTACTACATTCTCAACCGTCGGGAAATCCGCACGGAAACAGCAGAACGTATTTCCATTCAGGATTTCATCTTTTCTAACATTGAGTTGTTAGGTTAGATTTTTGAGTAGTCTTTGACAATCTCATTTTTAAGTCTCTATCTTCCATGAACCCACAATGATTACATACATGGGTTCTAGTTGATAGGGACTTTTTGATTTTTTTGTCTGATAGCGTTCACGTAGTGTGCCGAAGGCATAGCGTGGCACAAGCCATATCAGGATTTACAGGATTTAAGGATTTACAGGATTAAAAATAGTGTAAAATATGTGATAATTGATTAGTCAACCAATTAGCATTTTTAAAAGTTGATGCAGTTTGAGTGGGACGAAGCGAAGAATTTAGAAAACATCCGTAAACATCAAATTAACTTCGCAGACGTTTCTGAAATGTTTGATAGTCCAATGCTGATTGAGGAAGATGAACGTTTTGATTACGGTGAAGAAAGATGGTTTGGGATTGGTTTCTTGGGAAACGGGGTGGCTGTTGTTGTCTAGACTGAAAGACGCAGTGATGTGATTAGAATTATTTCAGCACGAAAGGCAAATCGTTATGAATGCAAAAGATTTGAACAATATCTCACGGACTAATTGGCAAGCTTTAGATTCAATGTCAGATGAGGATATTGACTATTCTGATATTCCTCCATTGACTGATGAGTTTTTTGAAAAAGCAACTCTGCGAATTCCCGCAGCACAAGCAAAGAATGTTATTCAACTAGAACCTGATGTAATAGCTTGGTTTAAAGCTGAAAATAAAGACTATCAAACAGCTATTAATGAGATTTTACGCCGTCATATTGAAAGTAGTGTTAATAAACAATCTGCTTGATCAATTATAGTGTTGGTGAAACTCCTGAACTTTGATTAGAAGACTGAGAAATTGTCTGAATCAGGATTTTCAGGATTTAAGGATCTACAGGATTAAAAAATAATATTTTGTGTTATCCTTGTATGGATTGTCACTATACTTTAAGCATCTCTTAGGAAGTTATCAGAAAATGAATATGCGTGATTTATTCCCTGGTTATTATCAACCCACAGAGCAAGAGTTTGATGAATTATGGAAAGAATGCATTTTTTCTTTTGATACAAATGTTTTATTAAATATCTATCGTTACTCTCCTCAAACAAGAGACAGATTATTTGATATCCTTGAAAAACTTCAGGAAAGAATTTGGGTTACACATCAAGTTGGTTATGAGTTTCATAAAAATCGTTTAACTATTATATCTCAACAGTCAAGTGCCTATGAAAAAATAGGGAAAATATTAGACGAAAATTTAAAAATAGGGAAAATTGCAACACTTCAAAAAGAGTTAGAGGCATATAAAAAACATTCTGCAATTGAAGTCCAAGAAATTTTAAAAAATATTGAAACAGCACTTAAAGAGGTAATTAAATCAGTTAAAAATAATTTACAGGATTTAAAACAAAATCATCCTGATCTCTCAAAAGAAGATATTTTTCAAGATAAAATGATTGAGATACTAAATGGGAAAATTGGTAATCCATATCCCGATCTACTATATATTTATAGATTAGCTGAAGAAAGATTTCAATACTTAATACCTCCAGGGTATAAAGATAAAGATGATAAACAGAAATCAGTTCCAGATATTTATGGTGATGCTATACTTTGGTTGCAATTAATTGACTATGCAAAATCCGAGAAAAAACCTATTATTTTTGTAACAGATGATGATAAAGAAGATTGGTGGCTAAAAAGTGGAGGAAAAACAATCGGAGCAAGACCAGAGTTAGTACAAGAAATGCTAAGTGAGACTGGCGTTAAATTTTATATGTATTCTGCTGATAGATTTTTAGATTATGCTCAGAAGTTTCTACATCTTTCAGAAAAACCAGAAGTAATTGAGGAAGCTAGAGAAATTAGAGAGCAGGAAAAAGATTATTTATCTGATGTTCTTGAAGAACGTGGTGATTTATCTAAATTAGGACCCAGGTTTAATGAGCTAGAACCTACTATAGCTGAACTTAGAAAAATTAGCTCTGGTATTGCAGAAGCTTTAAAAATTGCATATGAGATTCCAAAAATTAATTCACCAGCCTTAGATCTTACAAGAAGTATGGCTGAAATTTCTAAAATCAACTCACCATCAGCAGGAATTTTGAGGAGTATAACCCAGATTCCAAAAACTAATTTGCCAGCAGAAGCTTTAAAAATTGCATATGAGATTCCAAAAATTAATTCATCAATCCTAGATTTTACAAGAAGTATGGCTGAAATTTATAAAATCAACTCACCATCGGTAAGAATTTTGAGGAGTATAACCCAGATTCCAAAAACTAATTTGCCAGGTTCAGAACTAATAAATAATAGAAATCAGTTCTTAAGGCGTTATCCTTTTGACTACAATAGACCAGGTTATTAACAATATATGACTTCTGTCTCAAGATTAGATGATGTGCGATCGCTACCAACTACCCAAGAAGCAGTAGAATTAAGATCCAACCCCAATTCTCTCCTGAATATGGTTGGGAATCTAAGGTGGATAAGATTTACAATGTATAGGTGAAATCGTTCACTAACATACCGGGAACTAAACTACCTCCTAATTGCCGATTTTCATAAGTTCCAACTTCGGGAATAAATTCCTGGAAGTTGGTTAAATCAATGAGATTTTCTGCCCCCCAAAAGCGATAGAGACTTTCATCAAAGCGCAGATTAGCAATGGGGGCAATGATTTCGCCATTTTCTACCCAAAAGCAAGCATAACGAGTCATTCCTGTAATTCTGCCAGATGGGCGATCGCTCCAATTTAAATAATGTAAATTAGAAACATATAATCCTGTATATAAACTTGGTAAAATCTCCTCAAAAGTCAAATTACCAGGATTGATTTCGGGAGAACGTAATGTTTCTGAAGCATTCGCACCATTAGCAGGTTTATTATATTCTTTCGCTGTGCGAGAATTAACGAGGCTATTAATTAAAATCCCTTTTTCAATTAAAGTTAATTCCGGTGCTGCTATTTCTCCCAAATTATTAAATCGAGGAACTAAACCACTTTGAAAATTCTCTTTTAAAGTGAATTTTGGGGAAAGTTGTTTTTCTTGACGTGATAAAGCAGCTAAAGCACTATTACCTTGTTGAATATCGGCTTCACTGATAGCACCCCAGGAAAGCATACCCAATAAATCAGCCACCGCAGCCGGAGCAAAATAAGTTTTGTATTGTCCTTTTGGTAATTCTTTAATTGGACGAGATAGCATTTCTAGCTGCTGTTTACCATCATTTATTTTAGCTAAATAAGCAGCTTCATTCCATTCACTTCCAGCAAAACTTCCTTTTACAGCTTGTCCTGATGCCATAAATAAGGAATAATCTAAATTAAAGGAATCAGTTGCAAACCAGTGTTTTTGTCCGCTAGAATCACCATAACCTCTGATGACTATTCCCCCCGCATACATCCCAGTAAAATCTAAATTAGCCACAGTTTCGAGAATACTGGGAACTAATATTTCTGGAGTTAGTAATTTACCAATATGAATTTCTCGACTAATATTATTTTCGGATGGTATTACTAAATAAGGATCAATTGGTAATAATGGTAATTCATCACGTAATTCTTGTAAAGCTGCATAAGCTAATTCCCAATCTATATCCCAATTCCCAGTAAAGGGAAACTGACGATAACTGCTGCGTTGATTAGCCATTAACGTCAATTGAATCGAACCATCATGAACATATCCTGTCTGTCTAACTTTGGCAGAATTAAAGCGAGTAAACTGACTACTTTCGCTGCTTAATCTGACAGTAAAATGTTCATTTTCTGCCTTTTTAATTAGCAGATTTTCCACAAGTTGATTAAAAGTTTTTTCTAGCGTTGATAATTCTGCAATTTTCATTTTTTAAATTGTCTCTGGATCAATATTTAATTCTCGCAACTTTGCGGCTAAACGTTCTGCTTTTCTAGCTTCCAGTTCGGCTCTTTTAGTTTCCGCTTCTGCGGTTTCTTCTGGTGTAGGTACTAACTCTCCTGCTGGAGTAAAATACCTTAATAATCCTTGATTAATTCCTAAATATAAACCTAACTGTTCACTCCATAAATGTCCCTTTTCATTTGGTTCTAAAGATTGATATTTATTATCTACTAAATGAAACCCTGCAAATTCTAATGTATAAGGGTCAAACCAAAAATAATCCGGTGTGCGGAAGGTATTTTGATAAAGTTGTTTTTTATATTCTCTATCAGTATTAGCTGTACTGGGTGAAAGAATTTCTAAGATGAAATTAGGATATTTACCATCTTCTTCCCACACTACCCAACTTTTACGGGTTTTGCGTTCAGTTTCCAAGACAACAAAAAAATCAGGACCTCGGAAAAATTGTGATTTCTTTTGATTAGGACTATAGTAAATAGTCAAATTTCCCGCAGCATAAAAATCTGTTCTATCTTTCCATAACCATTCTAAACATTTAAAAAGTAAAATTATTTGTCGTAGATGTAGTTCTGTTTCCACGGTCGGTTCATCACTATATAAATCACCAGGAGGAAAGATGACATCTGCGGAGATGTCTTGTTGAGATTCTAATTCTTGTGCAATGATCATATTGATATGGCATCAAGTAGTTACTTGTTCATTGTAGCATTAATTAAACTTTGCGCCTTTGCTCCTTTGCCTCTTTGCGCGAAACATAATTCATTAACCACCACCAAAAACTTCGACGTTTGCAAATGCACAAATTGGTGAACCATGTCCTACAGAAATAGCTTGATTTGGTTCTCCTTTCCCGCAGAAAGGTGTGCCGTATATTTGCCAATTAGTATCATTACCAACTTTAATTAAACTATGCCAGAATTGTGGTGTAGTGGCACGATAGTTAGGATTCCGCAGGGTTTTGGTCAGTTTACCGTTTTCAATTAATTTTGCATATTCACAACCAAATTGAAATTTATAACGTTGATCATCTATTGACCAAGAACGGTTAGATTCCATGTAAATCCCATGTTCTATTCCTGAGATAATTTCCTCAAATGTGGCGTTTCCTGGTTCTAAATTCAAGTTAGCCATTCTATCAATGGGGGGACGATTCCAGGAACAAGCTCGCGCACAAGCAACTCCTGGTAAATCTGCTCTAGCTTGACTTTCTAAACTGCCTAAACCACGTTGTAAAATGCCTTCTTTAATCACATATTCTTTGGTGGCTACTGCACCAGTATCATCAAATCCATAACTGGCAAATTCACCTGCTACTGTAGGATCAAAGGTGATGTTCATCAGGGGTGAACCATATTCTAATTTACCAAAATCATCTTTGGTAACAAAACTACCGCCGGCATAGTTGCGTTCATCTCCTAAAATGCGGTCAATTTCTAAAGGATGTCCGATACTTTCATGAATTTGTAGCATCATTTGATCTGGTGCTAAAACTAAATTAGTTCGAGTATTTGGACATTCTTCTGCTGTTAATAATTCTAATGCTTGTTCACCAACTTGTTGGACTTGATGCCATAAATTATCTTGTTTGAAAAGTTCCCAACCACCTTGATAAGAGTTTGCATGAGCGCCGTTGTTGCTGCGTTGTTGGACGATTGCGCCATCTTTTGCTATTGCTCCAAAATGATGACTAAGAGATAGAATATTCTGATATATTTCTGAACCGTTACTACTCACAAACCAAGTTTCTTTTTGATCTGTACCAACTGTAGCTGTCGTTTGCACGATTTTATCGTTAATTTTGAGTTGCTGACAAATCCGAATTAGTAAATTGTTGATTTCTCCGGGACTAATAGCGTTAAATGGTTCTAAAAATGGTGAGTTATATTCACCCACTACTTTGGGACGGGTATTTTCACTAAGAGGATATATCCACCATTTACTGGCTGCTAGTGCTTGTTTATAGGCGATTTCTGCGGCATTTTGTAAACTGGAAATATGTAAGGAGTTGGTGGCTGCATAACCTAAACAACCATCAACTATGACTTCTATCATTGCTCCCATATTTAATGATTTACCATTGCTTTGGGGTAAACCATCACGAACAGAATAATTTGTAGAAGTTGTTTTGACGGCTCTAATTCCTACCCAATCTGCGGGAATGTTTAAATGAGAAATTGCGGTTGTTAGTTCTTTCCACATGGTGTTAATTAAAAATTGAGAATTATCTTTTTCTTGCACGCAGAGGCACAGAGAGTTTTAATTGATCATCTGTGCCAGCGTGTTCCTTCTTTACTATCTATTAAGGTAACGCCTTTTATTAATAGTTCATCACGAATTCTATCTGATTCTGCAAAGTTTTTTGCTTTTCTTGCTTCTTGTCTTTTAGTAATTAAATCTTCAATATAAACATCGCTTAAACTATCTTGTTGAGAAGTTTCTGCCTCTGGTTTGGCGGTTAAACCTAAAACGTCTGCTAATGTAATTAGGGTTTGCCATTTTTCAAGTAACTCATTTGCGGGAGTTTCTGTTTTTCCTTGATGAACAATAATATTTCCTTCTCGATTTAGTTCTTTAGCTAATTCAAAAATTATTGCTAATCCACCAGGAAAGTTAAAATCATCGTCAACAGCTTCTTTAAATCTCTGAATGTAGGTATTAGAAATTAGGTTATTTCCAGTCCCCAATTCTTTACTATGTTGATAACCGAAAAGTAAACCATCTTTGATAGTATGCCAGCCATTAGTTGCTGCTAATATAGCATCATCGGTAAAATCTATGGGTTTGCGATATTGTGCCATCATCACAAATAATCTTACCGCCATTGGGTCTACACCCCGATCTAATAATTGACGAATGGTGATAAAATTACCCAAGGATTTGGACATTTTTTCCCCATCTACTTTCACCATACCGTTGTGTAACCAATAATTGGCTAAAGGTTTTCCGGTGACAGCTTCCGATTGGGCAATTTCGTTTTCATGATGTGGGAAAATTAAGTCAGCACCACCAGCATGAATATCTATGGTATCACCCAAGCGATCGCGCACCATCGCCGAGCATTCAATATGCCATCCGGGGCGGCCTTTTCCCCATGGCGACTCCCACGCGGGTTCATCGAGTTTTGCAGCCTTCCACAGGGCAAAATCAAAGGGGTATCGCTTCTTTTGATATTCTGCATCTTCGACGTTTACGCGTTCACTTGCGCCGGCTTGCATATCTTCTAATTTGCGTCCCGAAAGTTTGCCATATTCAGCAAAATTCTGGACTGCATAATACACATCACCATGAGACGGATAAGCGAAACCTTTGTGTTCTAAATCGTGAATTAATTTTTGAATACCATTCATTGTATGTGTAGCGCGGGGGTATTCATCAGCTTCTTTAATTCCCAACCGTGACATATCCTCAAAATATGCTTGGATATAGCGTTCGGCGACAACTTCCATAGAAGAATTTTCTTCTCTGGCGCGTTTGAGAATTTTATCATCAATATCCGTAAAATTTTGGATATAACGTACATCATAGCCAATAAACTGGAGGTAGCGACGCACTACATCCCAAACAATGCAAGCTCTCGCATGACCCAAATGGCAGTAATCATAAACCGTCACTCCGCAGTAATACATTTTAACCTTGCCAGGTTCTACGGTGGTAAATTGTTCTTGACGACGGGTGAGAGTATTGTAAATAGATAGGGTCATAACACAGTAATGCGGCAATCAAACGATAAACAATAATAACGCAAGTTGATGACAATGGCGTAAGTGAAAATTTTAGTAGCTAATAATTGGCTATAATTATTGTTAGTAATACTTCGTAATTTTGTCAATATTTGGAGTAAATTATGATTCAAGCAATACCCAAAACTAAATCAGTCACTTTTGAGGAATTTGTGCAATGGAAACCAGAAGACAAGTATTATGAATTACATAATGGAGTAGTTGTTGAAATACCACAACCACCAGGAGATCATACTCTTATTGCTGGTTTTTTGAATGGAAAAATCATATTAGAATTTGTACGTCTGGATTTACCCTATGTAATAACAAAAAATGCACTGGTTAAACCACCAGAACATCAATCAGCTTACTCACCGGATGTTTTGGTAATAAATTGTCCTAATTTAATAAATGAGCCATTATGGAAAAAATCAGCTACAGTTACTCAAGGTGGATCAATTCCTTTAGTTATTGAAGTTGTGAGTACAAATTGGCGTGTTGATTATTTGAGTAAAGTTAAAGATTACGAAGAAATTGGGATTCTTGAATATTGGATAGTTGATTATTTAGGTTTAGGTGGAACTCCCTATATAGGAAATCCGAAACAACCAACTATTTCTATTTATGATTTAATCAATGGAGAATATCGAGTTAGTCAATTTATAGGAAATGCAACTATAGTATCACCAACATTCCCAGAACTTACCCTTACTGCTAACCAAATTTTTCAAGCTGGTATGTAAATATGTTATACCAATCTTATATGAGGCTGCACAAAATCATGAAATCCATAAATCCATCCGTCTTTATCTGCGTTTATCTGCGTTTATCTGCGGTCAATTATTATTGAAATATTATTCAATGCAGCTTCATCTTAATTTGGTATTACTGTAATGCCGAGTGAACAAAATCAAGATAAAATTTAGAATACACCAAAATCATACTTTACGACTATGACATCATCAGTTACTACAGAATCTCACTCAATGGAAGCGACCAAACAAGGCTTACCAGTAACAATTATTACGGGTTTTTTAGGTAGTGGTAAGACTACTTTACTTAACCATATTCTGACAAATCAGCAAGGTGTAAAAACTGCGGTTTTAGTGAATGAATTTGGCGAAATTGGCATTGATAATGAATTGGTTGTTTCCACTGATGAAAACATGGTGGAATTAAGTAATGGCTGTATTTGTTGCACCATTAACAATGACTTAGTTGATGCTGTTTACAAAGTTCTAGAACGGGAAGAAAAGCTAGATTATCTAGTTGTAGAAACCACAGGTTTAGCAGATCCTTTACCTGTAGCCATGACATTTCTAGGTTCGGAATTGCGAGATTTAACTCGGTTAGATTCTATTATTACTGTGGTTGATGCCGCAAATTATAGCTTGGATTTATTCAATTCTGAAGCTGCTTTGAGTCAAATTACTTATGGTGATGTCATTATTCTCAATAAAACTGATTTGGTTGATGAAACCACTTTGCAGGAATTGGAGAAAAAAATCCACAATATCAAGGAAGGTTCTAGAATTATTCGGACGACAAAATCCCAAGTTCCCCTTCCTTTAATTCTCAGTGTCGGTTTGTTTGAATCTGATAAATATTTTGATGACCACGCAGAAGAACATCATGATCATGCTGATTGTGGACATGAACATCATGACGATCATGATCATTCTACCTGTGGACATGACCACCATGATCATGAACATCATCACCATCATTCAAACCATTTGGAAAATGATGGTTTTATCTCTCTTTCTTTTCAAAGTGATAAACCTTTTTCGATTAGGAAGTTTCAACATTTCTTAGATAACCAATTACCCACAAATGTTTTCCGCGCTAAGGGGATTATGTGGTTTGATGAAAGTCCTCAACGTCATATTTTCCATCTTTGCGGTAAACGTTTCACTATTGATGATGATAAGTGGAAAAGTGAAAAGAAAAATCAATTAGTCCTAATTGGTCAAAATCTTGATAGTGAAACCTTACTCCAGCAGTTAGAAAACTGTATTTGTCTTCCTTCTAGCAGTAGAGGTAAAGGATTTGGGAAATAGTAATTAGTCATTTTCACACAATATTCCATATCCCCAATTTCTTGAAGAAGTCGGGGATATTGTTAAATGAGATAGAAAAATAACCATCATGACATTATTATTAATATTCCACCTTGATTTTATTGAACTAAGCCATTATGTCTACAACATCAGAAATAGCCGTTGAGTTTTGTAATGTCAGTTTTCAAATTAATCACCGTTCCTTATTATCTAATTTAGATATTAGCATTTATCAAGGGGAAGCTCTAATTTTATTAGGACGTAGTGGTAGTGGCAAAACCACAACTTTAAAATTAATTAATCATTTACTTTTACCTACCCAAGGAGAAGTTTTAGTAAATTCTAAACCTACAACTAACTGGGATGCTATTAAATTACGAAGACGCATTGGTTACGTCATCCAAGAAACAGGTTTATTTCCTCATTTTACTGTTGGCGAAAATGTGGGAATTGTACCATCTTTAGAAAAATGGTCATCACAAAAAATTAAAAATAGAGTTTATGAAATGTTAAACTTAGTTGGTTTAGAACCAGAAAAATTTGCTCAACGTTATCCCCACCAATTATCAGGAGGACAACGTCAACGAGTAGGTGTTGCTAGAGCTTTAGCCGCAGATCCACCGATATTATTAATGGATGAACCTTTTGGCGCACTTGATCCTATTACTCGCTTAGAATTACAACAACAGTTTCAAAATTTACGACAACAATTAGGAAAAACCGTGATATTTGTCACCCATGATATTCAAGAAGCATTCTTTTTAGCTACACGAATTGGCTTAATGTATGAAGGAAATCTAGTTTTTTTAGGAACGAGAAGAGAATTTATCAAATCTCAACATCCAGAAGCAAAGGCTTTTTTAGCTTGTCTGAATGTGGCAAATAATTGGGAAGAATTTAATTAAAATTAAACCAGAAATTATGTTTTTATTTCAATACGGTTCGGAAATAATTATCCACAGTGGAGAACATTTAATATTAGTAATTATTGCGATGACAATAGCTATTTCTATCGGACTTCCTGTAGGAATTTTTATCACTCGTCAATCAAAACTAGCTGCCCCTATTCTCGGTGTAGCAAACGCCGTTCAAACCATCCCTAGTTTAGCTATTTTTGGTTTTTTAATTTCTGTTCCTTTTTTGGGAGGAATTGGTAAAACTCCCGCCATATTTGCTCTCACTGTTTATGCTTTATTGCCTATAATTCGTAATACTTATATTGGCATTAATAGTATCAATCCCTCCATTAAAGAAGCTGGAATAGGGATGGGAATGACAGATCAACAATTATTATTACAAGTAGAAATTCCCCTAGCTTTACCAGTTATTTTAGCAGGTGTGAGAGTAGCCACAGTTATCTCTGTAGGAATTGCTACAATTGCTGCTGCTATTGGTGGTGGTGGTTTAGGAGTATTTATTTTTCGAGGTATTTCTACAGTTAATAATGAATTAATTTTAGCAGGTGCAATACCCGCAGCCTTAATTGCTTTAAGTGCAGATTTTGGTTTAGGCTTATTAGAAAAAAGACTCACAAAGCAAATAGAATATAAAAGTAAATTTAATCAGCAAATAGGAATTATTTTAGGAATAATCACTTTAATTATCCTCGGATTAACAGCTTTTAACTACCAACAAACACCAACGACAATTATTATCGGCTCAAAAAATTTTACAGAACAAGTGATTTTAGGAGAATTATTAGCACAACACATAGAAAATCATACCAAATTAAAAGTAGATCGTCGCTTTAATTTAGGAGGAACATTTATTTGTCATGAAGCAGTAAAAGCCGGAAAAATTGCAGGTTATGTTGAATACACAGGAACTTCATTTACTACTATTTTGAAAGAAAAACCAATTAGTAATTCTGAGCTTGTCTACACAAAAGTTAAAGAATACTATGATCAAAAATTAAAATTAGCAGTTATGAAACCTCTGGGTTTTGAAAATACATTTGCCATGATTATGAGAAGTGAGGATACAAAAAAATGGCAAATCAAAAATCTTTCTGAAGTTAACCAATATAGTCCGCGAATGCAAGCAGGATTTGGCTATGAATTTTTAGAAAGAGCAGATGGTTATCCAGGATTATCTAAAACCTACAATTTAAAATTTGCTAATATCAAACAAATGGAATTAGGACTAATGTATCAGGCATTAAAAGACAAAAAAGTAGATTTTATTGCTGCAAATTCTACAGATGGACTAATTCCAGTTTTAAATTTAGTGATTTTGGAAGATGATAAAAAATACTTTCCTCCATATCAAGCTGTACCTATTTTTAATCAAGAAATTTTGCAAAAATATCCAGAATTAACAGCAACTATTAATCAATTAGAAAGTAAAATTTCTACCACAGACATCCAAAAGATGAACTATCAAGTAGATAATCAATCTCAACCTGTTGAAAAAGTTGTACAGGAGTGGTTAAAATCTCAACAATTGTAGAATAACCCAAAGTATTATCAGCTTAGTATTCCCAAATCAGAACTATTTAATTCTCTATATAGGCAATAACTCTGATTTAAGCTAAGATATAGGACTAATATTTGATGTTTGAAATATACGTAAGGTGGACATTTCCCACACTACACTACTTAAAATTTTTGGCTATACCGTTCCCTTTATGTAAAACAACATTTATCGTAGATTGGGTTAAGGAACGTATTCCTATAGCGGTATACACTTCAATGAGATACATCATAAATCCCCTCTCGAAAAGCGGGGAGGGGGTTAGGTTTTTGTATTTCAACCGAAAACCGCTATCAGCCGGAGGTATCAGCCATAACCCAACACCCCTTACTCTCCTACCGCCAATGTTAGGTTTCACTTCATATCCTACGGGAAGCAAGCTACAAGCCAATCTACAATAATTAAATTAATATTTTTACCATCAGGGGAAAGATAGAAGCAAATTTTTCAAATATCATTTATGATTCCTATATAACTAAAATTACAGTGCCAATTAAACAATCAAAACAAAGATGATATTTACAGTTTCCAATAAATACAATTTTTTAGGGAGATTTTACCGACTATCAAGCATCAGCTTGCTTAGTAATATGATGGTTCCTTTAGCTGGGTTGGTAGATATTGCTTTTTTAGGACATTTAACAGATATTCGACATTTAGGCGGAGTAATTTTAGCAACTATTTTGTTTGATTATCTTTATCGAGTATTAAAATTCATGCGTTCTAGCACTAATGCTATTACTGCTCAAGCAGTTGGTCAAGATGATGATAAAGCGGTAATTTTAGCTGGGTTACGTAGTGGATTAATTGCTTTATTAGTAAGTTTTATTATTGTTTTATTCCAATATCCTTTACAAAAAATTGGTTTTTTTATTTTGAGTGGTTCTTCAGATATTGAATCTGCTGGAATTGATTATTTTTATGCACGAATTTGGGGCGCACCGGCTGTATTACTCAACTTTGTTTTATTTGGTTGGTTTTTAGGCAGAGAAATGAATTGGGTAATTTTATTAATGTCAATTGTGGGTAATGGTTCTAATGTATTGCTAGATTATTTAATGATTTTTAAATGGGGTTTAGCAAGTGCCGGCGCAGGACTAGCCACAACATTAAGCCAATATCTAGCTTTAATTGTCGGATTAACTTGGATGGTTTTTACTATTTCTTGGCAAACTGTATCAGTAGCTGTTAAAGAATTATTTGATTGGGTAGCTTTGAAAGAAGCGTTTACTTTAAAAGGTAATATTTTAATCCGATTTATATTATTGGTTTCTGTCTATGCTACTTTCACTAATTTAAGTGCAACCATGGGAACAACTGTGTTAGCACAAAATGGTTTATTATTACAAATTGCTTTGTTAAGTCAATTCACTATTAATGGTGTCGGACTAACATTACAAACTATGGCAGGTAATTTTAAAAGTAAAGGTAATAATCAACAAATGATACCTTTATTGATAGTTTCTGTAGTTACTAGTGTGTTAATAGCATTAGGTTTTGCTGGTACAGCTATTTTGTTTCCTGATCAAGTATTTGGATTATTAACTAATCATATAGAACTGAATCAAGACATTAATAGATATACAATTTGGTTACTTCCTATTTCAGTCATTACTGCAATTACTTTTATGCTGGAAGGTTATTTTATTGGCTTAAAAGAAGGCGCTATTTTACGTAATGCGGTATTACTATCTTTCGTCGTGGGTTTCGTCCCATTAGTAATTGCTGCTTGGTATTTTCACAGTAATCATTTATTATGGTCTACTTTGTTATCTTATATGACAAGTAATATGCTTTTACTCGGTTTATCTGTCCCTCGAACATTAGTTAGAGAGGTGGGTATCACTACTACCCCTAAATCAATATGAGAAGAGAGTTAATAAACATACTCTAATATAATTATCTAATATCCCCGACTTTTTTAAAAAGTCAGGGATATCTTTTATGTATTAGTTGTATAAACCTTGATTCCATGCAGTAATAAACCTAACCCCCATCCTAATATCGGGAAAATTGCCCAAAAATATGCAGGACTTACCACCACATTTAACAGCACTAAAAAACCATTAATTGCAATAAAAGTAAATAAGTGTGATTTGAATCCTTTCCCTTGTTGACTATTAGACATTTGCTCTTTTTTTACTTCTACATTATTTTTTAACCATTCTTGTTCCGCAGCTTGTAGCGATTCTGAAGAAACACCTAATTCTGAGGCTATTTCTATAATTTGTTCTCTTGTATATTCTCCCTGTTGCTTCCGTCTAAAAGCTACTTCGAGAATCTGCTGCATTTCCTCTGAGTTGTAAGTCATTATCAATACCTAAAATGGTAAAAAATACTTTTGAGAGTTATTTTTGAAGCGGTAGCTACACAGTCATTAAAAATACATTTTTTGATTGTTATGAACTGCTTAGAAACACATTTTATATCTGAAAAATAATTAATATCGTAATTAACAGCACAAAAATAGATGAAATTAAAATTAATAAATAAATCATTCCTCAGATAGTGTTTTTTCATCTATTTTTGAGAAAAAATGAAGTGTAAAATACTGTGATTATGATTTTATTTTTATTTTTAACAAGTATAAAATATTCGGAAATTAAAAATATTATCAGAAGTAAATGTATTTATGAACTTATTCATCCAAGATTTGCCAGAACCAGGAATTTCTCCCAACATAATTCAAGAAAATCCATCATCAGGTACAGATTCACTAATTGCTCATGGGTTAGAAAAAGAGCAGTATATTGGCATGATTATCCTCGTAATAGCTGTGATTACTGCTGTAGTAT
>JANMGZ010000402.1:0-2262 GCA_031374905.1 Dolichospermum sp. OTE_70_metabat_362_sub | reverse complement strand
GTAGTATTTGGCGACTAGAAGTCGCTACTACACAAGCAAAGTCCACCTGCGTGGACTAGGAAATTAGAAGTTTTTAACCCACGTAGGTGGGTTTTGTCTGTATAGCCGTGACTTCTAGTCGCCAGAGATTTTCAATTTTTTAGCTAAATATTGCCAATTTATGAAATAATTAAGATTAGTCAATAAGTAAATTATAATTATGTGGCAGGTAAATATTACTTGTGATAGTGAAGCTTGGAAAGTGTACGGTGTTGAATTTAAGAAAATGGTAGAAAATTACCAAGCTGAATTGATTGGTTCTAAAAAAATGCCAGATGGAAACCGCATCATGTCCTATAAAATTGCAGATGTCAGTGAAGCAGAAACTTTTCAAGAACAATGTACAAACTTTGTCGGGTTTATCTGCGATTTTGAAGCTTTATGAAAAAATTAATAACATTGACATTATGCACATTTTTCTGGTGGACTATCAATTTTGTTTTACCTGTTAACGCTTTAGACACAGCACAAGGAGCAGAAATTTTTACTATCCATTGTGCTGGTTGTCATATTCATGGAGAAAACATCATTAGACGTGGTAAAAACTTAAAAAAGAATGCACTCAAAAAATATGGGATGGATTCTTTAGCAGCGATTACAGCCATTGTTACTAATGGTAAAAATAATATGTCAGCTTATAAAGATCGTTTAACAACAGAAGAAATTCAAAACGTTGCAGCTTATGTTTTGGAACAAGCAGAAAAAGACTGGAAATAATAATACCAAAAATATGAATTTACCTCAATCAAGCTATTTACAATTTACCCCAGATTTAAAAATTTGCCGAATTTTAAATGGTATGTGGCAAGTTTCCGGAGGACATGGACGCATTAACCCAAAAACCGCTATTGAGTCTATGTTTGAATATGTTGATGCTGGTTTTACAACCTGGGATTTAGCAGACCATTATGGACCAGCAGAAGATTTTATTGGTGAGTTTCGTCGTCAAATCATAGCAACTCGTGGAGAAGAAGCGGTAAATAATATTCAAGCTTTTACGAAATGGGTTCCTCGTCCTGGGAAGATGACAAGAAAACTTGTCGAGGAAAATATTGATATATCTTTGCGAAGAATGGACGTTAAATCATTAGATTTAATGCAGTTTCATTGGTGGGAATATGCAGACTCTAATTATTTAGATGCTCTCAAATATATGGCAGAATTACAAGATGAAGGTAAGATCAAACATTTGGCTTTAACTAATTTTGATACGGAACATTTGCAAATTATTACAGAAGCAGGAATCAAAATAGTTTCTAATCAAGTACAGTTTTCATTAGTTGACAGAAGACCACAAATAAACATGATTAAATTCTGTCAAGAACATAATATGAAACTTTTTACCTACGGTAGTGTTTGCGGTGGTTTATTATCAGAAAAATATTTAGGTAAACCAGAACCAAAAAGCTCGGAAATAACTACCACCAGTTTGAGAAAATATAAACAAATGATTGATAAATGGTGTGATTGGGGATTATTTCAAGAGTTACTAACTACCTTGAAACAAATCGCTGATAAACATCAAGTGACTATTGCTAATGTGGCTGTTAATTATATCTTAAATCAGCCAGCAGTCGGTGGTGTAATTGTCGGTGCAAGATTAGGGATTGCAGAACATTTAGAAGATAATGCCAAGGTGTTTAGTTTCAAATTAGATACTGAAGATATAGAAAAAATAGATGCAGTTTCTCAGCAATCAAACGATTTATATAAGTTAATCGGTGATTGTGGGGATGAATATCGCAGATAGAAATTGGGATAACCCTCGTAAGCATTCAGCTATCAGTTAAAAGCAGAAATAGCAAAAAAGCAGGCAATGTTCATACCTGTATCTCTGTCTTAAAAGCTGACGACTTATAGCTGAATGCTGAGAATTATTTAGATAAATAATTACAAATACTTGATTTTTTACTTATATTAAGTTATACAATATTTATACTGTTAATTAGTTCAGTCATAACTACGAATTTATGAGTAATAGTTTACAACTCACAGAAATAGCGATCGCTTTTATCGCCAAAAATCTCAATCCCGCAGTTTTAAACCCAGATTTTCTCAAATATACAGGGATTATTCCTTCGGATTGGGAATTAGCAACCCAACCGGTTTACAATAATAATTTAGTGCAGTTAATTTACAAAAACGGTGTAGGCATCATTGTTCAACCCAACCGACTCAATGTATTAGAAATGATTGCGGGGAAAGCACCTACAGAAATTCAAC
>JANMGZ010000399.1:0-11684 GCA_031374905.1 Dolichospermum sp. OTE_70_metabat_362_sub | reverse complement strand
TTCTGAAAGTTCTGAAAGTTCTGAAAGTTCTGAAAGTTCTGAAAGTTCTGAAAGTTCTGAAAGTTCTGAAAGTTCTGAAAGTTCTGAAAGTTCTGAAAGTTCTGAAAGTTCTGAAAGTTCTGAAAGTTCTGAAAGTACTTTCAGTACTGAAAGTAGAGAAGCAGCCATAAAAAAACCCACCTGCGCGGCTTCTGAGAGGGAAGTTAGCGGAGGTGGGTGGAAATTAACGTAATTGAAAATTTAGCCAAAAAATGTTTTAGCAGTTTACAACTTGTTTGTGAACTGCTATGCAAAGAGAAATTGATTTTTAAATGGGCAGTACCAGACTCGAACTGATGACATCCTGCTTGTAAGGCAGGCGCTCTACCAACTGAGCTAACCGCCCGTTTCTTTCACTTAATCAATATAGCATAGCCTTTGCAAATTTTGCAAGGGGTTGGGGAAAAATTTTTTTCAAGCTGGGGGTTGGTTGTCAGCTATACTGACTCAGGACTGAATTTTTAATTTTTAATTTTGAACTTTTAATTTCCTAAGATGCCCTCTGGTCAAACGCATGATCGCATTACTATTTGGTCTATGCCTGTGGTGGCGGGTATAACACTGGTTTCCACTCACAGCAGTAATATGACTTTGCTGGTGGCAGGTGGGTTTATGTTTGGGGGGCTGATGTTTGGCCCCGATTTGGATATTTACTCCCGTCAATTTCAGCGCTGGGGGTTGCTGCGGTGGATTTGGCTACCTTATCAAAAAAGTCTGCGGCATCGGTCTTTTTTATCTCACGGTCCGATTATTGGCACAACTTTACGGGTAGTATATCTCACGACTTTTTTGGCGTTGGTGGCCATTGTGGTTGTGATGGTTTTCGCCAAGTTGGGAAATGTGGCTTGGGACTGGGGACAAGTTTGGGGGACTGTGGGGAAAAATATCTATATATATTATGGAGAATTTTTTGCCCTATTTCTTGGTTGCGAACATGGTGCTATGAGTCATTCTTGCAGTGATTGGACTGTTTCGGGTTATAAGCGATATCAAAAGCAGGGTATTCAAGGTTTACTTCCCCGTGGCAAAATTAAGAAACGTAAAGTTAGCCCCAGTCGTCGCGGTGTGAAAAAGCGGTAAAAATATGGAAGTTAATCAAACTTTGCTGGCGTTACAAGAATTAATTGATGTGGTGGCGAAATTAAGGTCGCCTGAAGGTTGTCCTTGGGATTTGGCACAAACACCGGAAAGTCTGATTCCTTATGTGATTGAGGAGGCTTATGAGGTAGTAGACGCAATTCAAACAGGGGATAAAAAAGCTATTTCTGAAGAATTAGGCGATTTATTATTACAGGTAGTATTACAGGCACAAATTGCCAGTGAAACTCATGATTTTTCCCTCCAAGAAATCGCTGAGGGTATTTCTCAAAAGTTAATTCGTCGTCATCCTCATGTATTTGCTGATGTGAATGTGGCAAGTATAGATGAGGTACACAAAAATTGGGAAACTATCAAAGCGGCGGAAAAAGGAGAAACTTTAGAAGCGCAAAAACTCAGTGATAAACTGAATCGTTATCGCCGTAGTCTTCCCCCATTAAATGCAGCAATGAAAATATCGGAAAAAGCTGCTAAAGTTGGGTTTGAGTGGAATAATGTGGATGAAGTTTGGGGAAAATTTCACGAAGAGTTAGGGGAATTTCAACAAGCTTTAGCTGAAGAAACAAAAGAAAGACAAGAATCAGAATTAGGTGATTTACTATTTGCCATTATTCAAGTTGCGAGATGGCATAATCTTGATCCGAGTGCAGGTTTACAAGGGACAAGTCAGCGATTTATTCAACGATTACAAAAAATGGAAGATGTGATTGAACGTCCTTTTTCAGATTATAGTTTAGAAGAATTAGATGCCCTTTGGCAACAGGCTAAAGCTAAACTTGCTAAAGAGTAAATAACAATATAAAAAACTGATTACCAGGGATTACCAATCATTGTAAAAGCAGACCAATAGTAAGGGTGAGAAAAACTTTCATCCCCCAATTTTGTCAATTCTGATGGAAGTTGTAAATCCTCTCTAGATCCTTGTAATTTGCCCATTTTTAAGCTTACTTTTCCTTTCAACATAGCAATTTGTGCTTGCCGAAGTGCCTCGGCTTTGAGGGGGATTTTTTGTAAATTTTGATAAAATTCAATCATTAAAGCCATTGTTCCCAAATCACTAACATTCCAAAGACTTGCTAAAACTGATTTTACACCTGATTTAACTGTTAACCCCGCAAAACCTAATTCTGCTTCTTTATCTCCGAAGGCAGTTCGACAAGCGCTTAGAACTAACAAATCTATGGGGGGTTGATCAAATTTCAATTTTTCAATTTCATTTAATTCTATTTTTTCATTTCCCCATAACTGAATATAAGATTGATTAGGTTTTCCTGGATTGAATTCTGCATGGGTAGCTAAATGAATGATTCTAAAAGGATATTTTTTTCTTTGTTCTTGTAAATTTTTGATGGTAAATTGTTGATTGATAAATCTTTCTCCTGACCATATTTGTGTGATTTTTTTCAATTCTACTGGTACTGCGGGTAAAGATGCAAGTTGAGAAAATTCGGATGCACCCATAGCCAAAATTTGCGAGTCTTTAATCGAATTAAAGTCAGATTTCATCAAATTAAAAGCGGGAATTCTAGTAATACTATACTTTTCTATTAAAAACCTCTCTCCGTCATGTAATGTTGATAGAGGTAGTGTCCGTAGACCTATTCCTAAGCAGAAAAGTAAGGTATCTATTTTTTCAGCTTTGAGAGTAGGTTCTAGTGGTTTTATCAGCCAATTGTATAGTTTTTGAGAAGATTCTAGATATGATTTGGTTTGGCGTTTACTAGGGTTTGTGATTTCTGACTTTAGTTGTTTTACAACTTTCATTAAAGTTACGTTGTCAGCATCTTGAATGCTATAAACTTTTGGCTTCTGTCTAGGAGTAATTATTATTAATTGCAGTTGTTTTTTTCGTGGCCATACCCAAATTACAGCAGGTTTTGTGGCAGTTTTTTGAGATAATTTATTGAGAGTTTTAGCTATATCTTCGGCTTTTAGAGAAAAATCAGCAAGATTTTGGCTGAAATAATCTTCATATTCTTTTTCCCAATGTTTTTCAACCTCATTTACTGTTTCAATAAAGTTTTTCTCTTTGAGAAGTCTATCCCAATCTGGATCTTTAATAGCGATAGCAGGTTGATTTTCGAGAATTATACTAAAGGTAATTGTACTTAAAAATACTAATGTCATTAAGAGACAAAAGGTTATCAATTTTTTGAACTTATTATTAAACATCAAATTACTCCCAAAGGTTTAGCAATTTCTTTTTTTATAATTATAACGACGAAATATTGATAGGATAGTAAATAAATCTTTTTACCATAGCTTAACCTAATTTTTAACTATGACTACTACTTCTGCTTTAGTTCAAATTGCCCAAGAAACCCGTCACGCTGCTACTAAGTTGGCTGTATTATCAACTGCCCAAAAAAATCAAGCGATTGAAGCGATCGCTCTGGCTTTAGAATTGGCTAAGGATGATATTCTGGCAGCAAATCTGGCTGATTGTCAAGCAGCAACAGCCGCAGGAATCGCTAAACCCCTTTATAAACGGTTGCTTTTAGATGAACATAAATTAAGGGATGCGATCGCTGGTGTGCGAGATGTTGGTAAACTAGATGATCCTATTGGTAAAGTTCAAATTCATCGAGAAATTGACACAGGTTTAATTCTCAAGCGGATTACTTGTCCTTTAGGCGTTTTAGGCATCATTTTTGAAGCGCGTCCTGAGGCTGCAATTCAAATTGTTTCTTTAGCAATTAAATCAGGTAACGGTGTCATTCTCAAAGGTGGAAAAGAAGCAATAAGTTCTTGTGAAGCCATAGTTAAAGCCATTAAACAAGGATTATCTCATACAGCAGTAAATCCTGAAGCAATACAATTGTTAACTACCAGATCAGAAACATTAGAACTTTTACAATTAGATAAATATGTAGATTTAATTATTCCCAGAGGTTCTAATGATTTTGTGAAATTTGTCCAAGACAATACTCGCATTCCCGTATTAGGTCATGCTGATGGAATTTGTCATCTTTATGTAGATCAAGCGGCTGATATTACTAAGGCTATTAGTATTACTGTTGATTCTAAAATTCAATATCCTGCTGCTTGTAATGCCATTGAAACTTTGCTAGTTCATAGTAATATTGCGGTTGAATTTCTTCCTCAAGTTGCCGCAGCTTTACAAGCACAAAATGTAGAATTAAGAGGTGATAAACGCACTTTACAAATTTTACCTAAGATTGCCGCAGCCACAGAAATAGACTGGAAAACGGAATACAGTGATTTGATTTTAGCAATTAAAATTGTTGATTCTTTAAATGAGGCAATATCCCATATTGAAAATTATGGTTCTCGGCACACAGAAGCAATTATTACTGAAGACATCACAGCCGCAGCCACTTTCCAAAGCTTAGTAAATGCAGCGGGAGTTTATCATAATTGTTCTACTCGTTTTGCTGATGGTTTCCGTTATGGATTTGGTGCAGAAGTGGGAATTAGTACCCAACAAATGCCACCGCGTGGACCTGTTGGTTTAGAAGGTTTGATTACATATAAATATCAAATGTCTGGTAACGGACATATTGTGAAAACCTACACAGGTGCAAATGCAAAATCATTTAGTCATCGAGATTTATAATAGTATTAGGCGTTGCTGATAGCCTGCGTGGCGTAGCTATATTGGCGTATGATTTTTGGGGGTAGAGACGTTCCATGGAACGTCTCTACAAGGGTCTTGAATGTATGCAAAATCTCTGACTGGGAATGCTGATTGCGTCTCTGCTGCCAGTAACAGAGGATTTTATCACGTTTAGGAAATCTCCGGCAATTTATCCAATAAATTCCCTTGTCAAGAGGGTTTAAGATGCGCTAACCTTGAATACTTCCCTGTTGTCCTTGAGAGAGAATTTTTTCAAACCCACCACGACCATGAGCATAACAAGCTTCTTCTACTCCATTTTTTACAGCACTTCCCGATGTTATGAGGTACAAGAACCCCACCCCCAACCCCCTCCCCGCAAGCGAGGAGGGGGCTAAGATGTACCTCATAAGAGCAGAAACCGCTGTAAGCAATCGGTAAGAAAGCCAAAAGTGGCGAAAATGGTGCTTTTTTCTACGACATTTTTACCAATAACTGCTGTCATTGGTGTTAATGGCTTGACAGTTTGTGTGTTCCACAATTTACCTAAGGTGATATCACGAATAGCTCTGTAATTTCTAATTCTAAAGCCTTCTATCCTCGATATTTAATTTGCTCTACTTCGATTTTATTCGCTAATTTTTTGAGGAATTAGATAAATGATTCCGGAAATAATCGTTAATATTACAGATATCCAAAAAGCAATTAAAACCGGAGTTTGCCAAGTTGAAGATAACGGGGCAATTAGGAGAGATATAGCAATGATTTGACTAACTGTTTTGAGTTTACCCCAAATATTTGCCCCGGTGATGGTTGTTTGATTAACTCGCCAACCTGCGATCGCTAATTCCCGTGCTAAAATTATAAACACTGCCCAAGCTGGAATTTTTCCTAATTCTACCAATACTAATAATGGTGCAAGTACCAATAATTTATCAACTAAAGGATCAAGAAATTTACCTAACTCACTAATTTGGTTAAGTTTTCTAGCTAAATATCCATCTAACCAATCAGTTAAAGCTGCAATTAAAAATATAGTTAAACATATCCATCTTGCTTCATTGCTGGGATTGTACAAACCGTAAAGTAAAAAAGGTATTCCCAGTAGTCGAGAAAAAGTAATCCAGTTAGGTAGAGTCATCATTACTTAGAAATTAGAATACTTATAAAATTACCAAATTAACTAATTTGAAATTTACTTAATATTACAACCTATAATAATGCAAATCTTGTTTTTTGTCTATTAGCTAACAGAAATTTTTGTGCTATTTTGTTATAAATGATTTTGCAAGTTGATATTATCAGTGCATAAACATTCCCAGGGTGTTATCTACCATAAACACCATTTTGAGAAAATGTATGCGCTATAAACCTTATGGAAAAAAACGTAGTATTTCTGTTGTAGCTGCTGTAAGATTTGTCAGCGTTACGTTTTTTTTTGGAACTTTAATTTTTTGTGGTTTTTCTACAGGTTCTTTCATGATCTCCTATCTTACATCCAACTTAAACATTATTCACCCTACCTCAATTCCTGGTATTAAGGATCAGGAAAAGTGTGAATCAAAAAATGAAATTTGGCGAGATAATAAATGTTGGAATTATTAGCATAATCCCTTTATATTTAATAACTAACTAAATTTTCAACAGCAGTAGCTTGATTTGGCAATGCAGCAGTTAAAACTTCACTTCCTAATTCTGTAACTAATACATCATCTTCAATGCGAATTCCCCGCACATCAACAAATTGTTCTAAACGTTCCCAATTGACTAAATATTGATATTGAGAACGAGTTTTTGGATCATTTAAAATTGCCGGAACTTGGTAAAATCCTGGTTCAATCGTTACTAACATTCCTGCACATAAGGGACGATTTAACCGCAGATAACCTAAACCAAAACGACTACTTCGGCTTCTTCCTTGATCATATCCAGCTATGTCTCCCAAATCTTCCATATCATGAACATCTAAACCTAAAAGATGCCCAATTCCGTGGGGAAAAAATAAAGCATGAAGATCCATTTTTACCAAATCTTCTGGATTACCTTGTAAAATTCCTAAATCTACTAAACCTTCTGCAATTATAATTGCTGCTAATAAATGAATGTCTGCATATTCTACACCAGGAGCTATTTTTTGAATACAAGCATCATGGGCAGCTAAAACAATATCATAAATGTCTCTTTGAGTAGATGAAAACTTACCAGAAACAGGCCAGGTGCGGGTAATATCCGCAGCCCAACCTGTCTGGGTTTCCGCCCCCACGTCAGCTAAAAGTAAATCTCCTGGTTGCAGAGAGTGGTAATAATAATTATTGTGTAAAACCTCACCATGAACTGTAACAATACTGTTGTAAGCAGTGGTCATATTTTCACCCATAATTACTGCTTCCATTGCGGCACGGACTTCGGCTTCTAGTTTGGCTGAATGAGTTGCTGCCATTCCGGCTTTGTGTGCCGTCACACTTGCAGCCGCAGCTTTACGTAATTCTACTAACGCGGCTACATCGTGGGTAAGCCGCAGAGAAACAATGGCTTTTGCTAGTTCTAAATCAATTCCTTCTAGTTGATTTTTTGGGAAAACACATCTATTTAAAAGTTGCGTTTGCTGTGTCCAAGTAGTCGCGTCTTGAACAGGAAGAGTAGCCGCATTTTCTAAGTAATTTGCTAATTCTGCCATTGTTTTGGCTTCATCTGCACCCATTTTGGCAGCAATTTCCTCACGGTTTGGGGTTTCTCCATGCCAGAGGGCGCTATTGGGGTGAGGGTCATCTATAAATAGTTGTAGCTTGCCACTTTCTAGGCGAATGGCGGCATTTTCGAGGGAAATTCCGGCGAAATAGAGGAAATGGCTATTGGGGCGGTGGGGGAAGGTATTGGCGGGGAAGTTGCGGGGACTGCTATTACCTGACCAAAGAACGACGGGAAAGTCTATGATTTCTGCTAGTTTTTGGCGACGCTGCCGGAGGTTGGTTTGCATGGGAAATTTAGATTAAGGTTTCGCGCAAAGACGCTAAGGAGCAAAGGCGCAAAGGAAGAAGGAGTTTGTCAATTATCTAGGTTTTTCTTTTCTGCTATTCTTAATTTAGCAGAGCGAGAACGGGGGTTTTCTTTTATTTCTTCTTCTGTGGCAATTATGGGTTTTTTTGTCAATATTCTCAATAATGGCGAGTTTCTCAACCCATGTTTAACTGGTCGGTCTTCTAAGCTATGGAAACTTATTATTGCTATTCTTCCGCCAGGAATTAGTGCATTTGGGGCTTTTTCTATTAAGGTTTCTAGGACTTTTAACTCGTCGTTAACTGCTATGCGTAAGGCTTGAAAAACACGGGTTGCAGGGTGAATTCTTCCATGTCGATATTTAGGCGGTACGGAATAGGCGATCGCATTTGCTAATTCTGTGGTATTGTCAAATGGACGTTTTTCAACTATTCTTCTGGCTATTCTTCTCGAAAGTCTCTCTTCCCCATATTTAAAGAAAATATCTGCTAGTTCTTTTTCGTCCCATTCATTGATGATATCTCCAGCACAGAGGGATTGTTGTTGATTCATTCGCATATCTAAATTTGCAGTATTTCTAAAACTAATCCCCCTTTCTGGATTATCTAAATGATAGGAACTTACTCCCAAATCTGCTAAAATACCATCATAATAATTTTCGGGAAATTGGTAATTTGCAAAATTGCTATGAATAAAATTAATTCTATTTCCAAATTCTGCTAAATTTTCTTTTGCTGCATTTAAAGCATCTTCATCTTGGTCAACTGCGGTAATTTTTACATCTGACCCAGTTTCTAATATTAATCGACTGTGACCACCACCACCAACAGTTAAATCTAAATAATTTCCACCAGCTTGAATATTTAAACCTGTAATCACTTCTTGACTGAGAACAGGAATATGGGAAAATTTAACTTCTTCTAAATCTATTGATGTTTGTAAATCAGATTTAATCATTAGTTTATTAATTTATTAAAATGTAACTGCTTTTGGCTTTCCAATTATAATATTAAAATCAATTATTATCCAATTTTTTAATAATTTCAAAAATTTGTTTAAATAACTTGTTCATTTTTGCTTATCTCCTTTAGTTATGATTATATATCATATCATTTTTCTAACATCAACTTTGAATTAATGTTTGGAAACCTAGCTCATTTTTAATCTCATCAAAATCAATATCATTTGCAGCATCTTCTTTATAACTGGGATTAAATTCAATCGCTCTTTGCAGATTTTCTAAAGCTAATTCAACCTTTCTTTGCAGTGCATAACAAGCAGCTTTATTATAATAAGCACTAGGATAATCTGATTTAATTGCTAATGCTTTATCAAAACTGATAATTGCTTCATCATCTTCTCCCAACATTACCAATGTATAACCCCTTTTATCCCAAATCTTAGGAGAATCGGGTTGGAATTGTAAAGCTTTATCAAAAGAAGTAACTGCATCTTCATAACGTTCTAATTCTAGCAAAGATAAACCACGATTTACCCAAGCAACTCCATCATCAGATTTAATCTTAGTAGCTTTATCAAAACAGTTAAAAGCCTCTTGATGTTTTCCTAAGTTTCCACAAGCTACACCAATATCACACCAAGCTTGATGATATTCAGGATTAATTTTGATAGCTTGATTATAGGAAGCAATAGCATCTTTATAGCGTTTCAATCTATTGAGGATTATACCACGTTTTAGCCAATTTTCTTGATTTTCAGGTTGAATTTTAATGAGTTGTTCATAAATAGCTAAAGCATCTTCATGACGTTTTTCTAAAAATAGCATTTCTGCTTGTTTCAGATAATCATCAATAGAAACTTGTTGTTGTAATGGTTCTAGTTCTTTTGCTGGAATTGGATTAGGTGTAATTTCTGCTAACTCTTTGAGAATTATTTCTTTACGTTGTTGAGCATCAATTTCCAACTTTTGCAAATTTTCCAAAATAGTAATTTGTTGTTTTTGCACATCATTTTGTAAGTCTGAAAACTGAGATGTAAATTCTCCCCCAGATTTTTCTAGATTCTCAATGATTTGCTGTTGTCGCTGAATAGCTGTATTTTGTAATTCTGTCAGTTGGTGAGAAAATTCAACTTCTAAATATTGCAAATTTTCCAAAATAGTAATTTGTTGTTTCTGTACATCATTTTGTAAATCTGAAAACTGAGATGTAAATTCTCCCCCAGATTTTTCTAGATTCTCAATAATTTGCTGTTGTCGCTGAATAGCTGTATTTTGTAATTCTGTCAGTTGGTGAGAAAATTCACTTTGTAATGTCGCTAAATCCTCAAGCAATTGATATTTTTGAACTTGGGTATCAGTTTTTAATTCAGTAATGTCTGACTTAAATATATGATTAAGGTTTTCGATATTCCCTGTAACTATATCTTTTTGATTTTTAACATCTAATTGAAATTGAGATAATTCACTAATAAATTCTGTTTGTAATTTCGCTAAATTATCAAAAGTATAAGATTTTTGTTGTTGGGTTTCCGACTCTACTCCCTGAAATTGAGATATTAAACCAGCACGAGATTGTTCAATATCACTAATAGCAATATCTTTTTGATTTTCTACTTCTGATTTTAGTTGGGTAAATTGAGAAAATAACTCAAATTCTAACTTTTTGATATTGTCAATTGTAATTTTTTGCTGTTGAGCCGATAAATTTAATTGTTCTAATTGAGTATTTAATCTAAACTCTAAATTACTAATATTCTCTTGAGCAGATTTAACCTCAATTTCCAAAGCCGTTAAAAACTCTTGTTTTGATTTAGGTAAATCCGATAAAAGAATAGATAAATTTTCTTCCTCACCTTGGATTTTTGCTTTAAGCGTATTAACTTCTTGTGCTAATTCTTGAGTAGTATTTTTGGATTTTTGAATCAGTTGTTTTGCTTCTTCTTGAACTGTAGTTAATTGAGTTTGCAAATTTTCAATACCTTGAATTTGTTGCATTGCTCGTTCGACAATTTCCCTAATTACCGTTCGACGAAAAAACCATAATATGGCAATTAAAGCTACAGGAAATAAACTTAAAATAGCTAACCAGATATTGAGTAAGGTATTCGTGCGAGTAAAAGCTCGTTCAAAATCAGATTGGACTTGTTTTTGAGTTTTGGTTTCTTGTCGCAGTCGCGCTAATTCTTCTCGTTCTTGATTTGATAGTACCTGAGCCGTAGCAGATGGTACAGGACACCCACTGATAAAAGCCGTTGATAGCAGCAAGGGTGACAAGAAAATGGCGCTTTTTAAAGCTAGATTTGAGAATATGGGGTTTTTGTTCTTCATAACTATTTTCCCTATCCGGTGGTTAGTATTTGCAGCGGTGTGCTTATATGCTATCTATGAGAAATGATTGGTGTCAGGTTACTGGATTTTTAGGGGTTTTTTCGATATTAACAGATTTGGGGTGAGCTATTCGCTATTCAAGGATGGAATTATGGAACAATCAAAAAGAGAACTTCTAGAAGCTAAAGGTTGGAAAGTTGGAACAGTCGCAGAATTTCTGGAACTAACCCCAGAGGAAGCAGCATTAATAGAAATTAAATTAGCTCTCAGTCGCAACAGCAAGAAAAAGGAACAATTTTAGTGCCTGGTTGTTGTTAAGGCTGGAATAGTTTAAAATGACTATAAATACCATCTAAGAGTTAAAGTAAATTCTGTGCTGGATTATATAACAGCAAATCTACCACTGTTTGCGGATTTAGATCGAAAGTTAATAGTGAAAATAGAAGATATTGGTGAAGTTAATTTCGAGCAAGCAAATTTTCTCATCAATGGGGAAGCTTTAAATTCTTTGAAAAAGCTACCAAATTCATTAGTACAAACGGTGATTACCAGTCCTCCTTATTATGGACAACGTGACTATTGTACAGAAGAGCAAATTGGCATTGAAGAAAATCCAGATAAATATATAAACAGACTCTTAGAAATATTTGATGAAGTCAAAAGAGTTTTAAAAGAAGATGGGAC
>JANMGZ010000216.1:0-1884 GCA_031374905.1 Dolichospermum sp. OTE_70_metabat_362_sub | reverse complement strand
GTTGAATAAGCTGGAAGTTACTCAAATCGCCGAAATCATGCTGAAGGAAGTGTTTGGTAGGTTGACGGAAAAAGGCATTGTCTTAGAAGTCACAGACCGCTTCAAGGATCGCTTGATAACTGAGGGTTACAGCCCTAGCTACGGTGCAAGGCCATTACGTCGGGCAATTATGCGCTTATTGGAAGATAGTTTGGCGGAAGAAATTTTGTCTGGACGCATCAAAGATGGCGATACTGCTCTTGTTGATGTTGATGAAAATGGCATTGTTCAAGTTAGTTCTCAACAAACACGGGAGTTGTTACCCCAAGTTGTTGAGTCTTAGTTAGGTTTTTTTAATTGTTAATTGAACGGTGGGGAATTTCGGTTCTCTGCCGTTTTTTTTTGTTTCACGCAGAGGCGCGGAGTCGCAGAGAGGCGAAGGAGATTTTAGATGATTGCAACGAACAGTTCGTTGAGAAACGCAGGGCAATCAGAACAATAGAGAAGATGGTAGCAGCTTAACTACTAACTAATCTCATAATCACCTTCATTTTCATCTCTCCTGCTGTGTGGGAGATTTTTTTTATAGATGAAAAAACAACATATAGAATACTTTTTGGCAAGTAGTAATATTACAACCTATAAGAACGGTATTCTCCCATATAGACCATTTTGGGTTAGATATAGACCTCATTAAGTTTGTTATATAAAGTAAATTAGGTAAAATTAAATGACATCAGAATTAATTAATCGTCAGATTACCCTTGACGTTAGACATATTGCCAAGCATTTACCAGGAACACCACAAATGCAAAGACTTCTAAAAAAAGGAAAAGCCGCTCATGTATTTAATGATGAAAATACCATGAATCAAGTTGCCCAATCTATAATAAAAAATGGGGAGTTTATCGGCACCATTCGTGACTATGAACGTTATGGGATGTTTTTTAATCAACCAATAGGTTATAGAATAAGTGCAGATGGTAGCCATATTCCACTTTACTATGGGGAGGTGAAAATCAATGCAGATAACCAATACCACGTCATCCCACGTACCAGACCTAGTGAAGAATAACTGGGAATTTACAGAAGTATGGATTGATCCAATGTTATCACCTCCATATATTCTGTTATTACTTTGTGATAGTGAGGGAAATTGTCAAGTTTATGATCCTAAACAGGGTGATAAGATTGTATTTTCTAGTAATAATTATGAAGCAGCTAAGTTATGGTTACTAGAAGATGAGTATGAACCAGTTGAGGGTAGGCTTTTAGCTGCTGAATTAGTGTGAGTTAGTAGATTTTTTATTTCGCAATATTTTATATTGGTTGATATATTTTTGATAAATAGAATCTTCTTTACCTTTAACCATACCTATAAACTCAATTTTCCCCCTTAATACCTGCTTAAATTCTAGTTTTTGTTTTATAGGTAATCTTGACTTAGATAGATATTTCTCAAAATATTCATTTTCCGCAGCTTCAAGTCCAAACTTATTCCAGGCATAAAGCATTGCCCGAACTTGACGCACATATTTTCTATCAACATTAGGAAAAACATTAGTTGTTAATCCTGTTACTTCTTGATGATTACCTTTCACTTGGAGTCTAATTTTCTGCTCATTTACCTCAAATCCATTTTCATGAATAATTGCTAGTAAACGATTACCAATAAAAACTTTTTCTGTATCTTCTCCAGTCAATACGTATGCTAACTTATTAGGGAATTTAGGTAAAGTAGTTGAAAAAGTAAGATCATCTGCGTATCTTGTATAAGTAGCTTTACAATCTTTAGCTAACCTTTGTAATTGACTATCCATTTTCGCACAAATCATATTAGTAATTATTGGTGAAGTTGGTGCGCCTTGAGGTAACTGATTGTTATAACAACAAATTTGTGCTAGA
>JANMGZ010000391.1:0-13053 GCA_031374905.1 Dolichospermum sp. OTE_70_metabat_362_sub | reverse complement strand
TGCTTATTGGGAATTGATGATGCCAAATGAGCAAATTTTGACAGTTGGACCTGGAGTATTTTGGGAATGCAAATCAATTCATGAACGTTATTAATCTGGATATTCTGATTTAGAAACAAGTCTTTTTTGATTTTTCAATCTTCCATTTCTAAAATACCAACTAATATACGACCTATTTCTTCAATATCATCAGGGATTCTCAAAAGGGTCATATCTTGAGTAATTTGTTTTTGTTGACGATCTAATTTACCAAAACGCCAAATTTCTCCAGTAGTTACTGAACCATAAAATACAGATTTATTTTCTTCAATTTCTGACAAAGCAATTAACTCTACTGCAAGTTGAGTAAATCCTCTAGCTAAATCATCATTTTTAGCCTCAATTACCAATAAACTTTGGCGAGAACGTAATAAATAATCCAAATTTCCTTTTAACCAATTATTCACATTCACTGGATACTCAATTTTCATCTGACATTGACAATAAGTAATAATCTCTAATAAAAGAGGTGAAACTAAAGTTTCTCGTCTAGCTGTTTCGTTATTTAAGCTGACTAATGGTAAAAAAGATGTGATTTTATGTTTAAGTTCGGCAATTTTTTCTAAAGGATTAGAAGTTCTTGGTAGAGGAATTGCTTTTTTAATAAATGAGTACCCTAATTCAGCTAAAATTTCTTCTATATCGTAAGGTAATTCAAAATAAGAGCGAAAGGTGTAAGATTGTCCTTCTTGGAGTATTTTTTGTTTGGTCATACTATATATATATGCTGTTTGATTGTAACTACTTATATTCAGATTATAGCTTAACTTTTTGAGATGGAAATTACTGACTTCTCTTAGAGTAGAACCTAATTAAGAGGTTTTTCTTCAAAAATCTAACGCACTGTATCTGTGCTAGTCTAATTTTTAATTACTCCATGTTTCCCATTCCCGAAAATGAATACTATACCCGAATCCATCCCCAATTGGGAAGAAGAACTAGATAACGCCATTTTTACCTTTGACGATATTCAAGCCGAACTTAACTATAAACAAGCCAAAACCGCATTACGAAACCTAGTTAATAATCTGGATCTTTCTGCTGCGGAAAAATCAGGTTTAGAAGCGGAAATTCACGATTTAGAAACCATGCTAGATAAACTAGAAAGCATGGTAGTCCAAATTGCAGCTTTTGGGATGGTAGGACGGGGTAAATCTTCTCTTCTCAATGCTTTAGTTGGTCAAGAAGTCTTTGTTACTGGACCTTTACATGGTGTTACCCGTGATGCACAAACGGTCAATTGGAGTATTAGCGAAGAAGCTTTAGGAACTTTAAAAGCCACATTACCCAGCAATGGCCAATCCCAAGTCGAATTAATTGATACTCCTGGATTAGATGAAGTAGACGGTGAAACTCGCGCAGCTTTAGCTGCACAAATCGCTAAACAAGCCGATTTAATTCTCTTTGTGATTTCAGGAGATATGACCAAAATTGAACAAATAGCATTATCGCAATTACGAGAAATAGGTAAACCGATAATTTTAGTCTTTAATAAAGTTGATCAATATCCTGAAGCTGACAGAATCACAATTTATGAAAAAATTCGAGATGATAGGGTAAAAGAATTAGTTTCATCCGCAGAAATTGTCATGGCTTCCGCTTCACCATTGGTAAAAATTGCAGTACAAAATCCTGATGGTTCTAGGAGTGTAAAATTGCAAAAAGGCAAATCCCAAGTTGATGAATTAAAATTGAAAATTTTGGAAATTCTGCACCGCGAAGGAAAGGCTTTAGTGGCTTTGAATACTATGCTCTATGCTGATAATGTCAATCAGCAATTGGTGGAAAGGAAACTGATAATTAGAGACGAAAATGCTAATCAGTTAATTTGGAAAGCAGTAATCACAAAAGCATTAGCGATCGCCCTCAATCCTGTTACAGTAGTTGATATATTAAGCGCCGTAATTATAGATATCTCCTTAATCTTAGGCTTATCTAAACTTTACGGTATCCCCATGACCGAAACAGGTGCAGTGAAATTACTCCAAAAAATCGCCCTGAGTATGGGTGGTATCGGTGCGAGTGAACTATTCGCAAATTTAGGTTTAAGTGGTTTAAAAACCCTACTGGGTATCTCTGCAACAGCAACCGCCGGCATGACAATTGGACCCTATTTATCCATAGCCATAACCCAAGCAGGAGTAGCTGGTGTCTCTTCCTATGGTATTGGCCAAGTTACTAAAGCTTATTTAGCCAATGGTGCAACCTGGGGACCAGATGGACCCAAAGCAGTAGTTAGTCAAATTCTATCCACTTTAAATGAGACTTCCATTTTAAACCGGATTAAAGATGAATTGCTGATTAAAGTTAGACTTAGAAAAAAAGTATGAAAGTCAGGAAGTAGGGGCGCGAGGCTTGCGCCCAGATAGCGTAACGCACCATCTTCATCTATACTCTAGACTTAGGGCATAAAATCTGAATTGAGAACTTGAACTAAAGAGAAAGATGGCTCTTCTGGGAATAAAGCTGAGGGAAGTTGATATTTATTTATTGTATCATTTCTAGCATCTGTATAACAATCTAGAAATACATCATTTAAAATACCTTTTAAACTAGGACTATCTGCTAGAGTATAGGCTATTTGTCGTCTTTGTTCAACGACAGTATTACGCCAGCCCCTAGCATTATAATCTTTTTCCTCTGTCCAATATTGTAGTTTTAATAAGTGTTCAATTAGGACAACTAAGCGAGTTTTTAGTTCTTTCTTTTCACTCCGTCCCATACTATCAATTTCTTCAATCAAATTCTCAATATCTAATTGTTCTAATTTTCTTTCTCTCAAGAGTGTAAGTGTAGTTTGTATCCACAGATAAAAATCTTGCTCATATAATGTTTTATTAGTATCAATGGTCAGCATAACAACTTCTCCTGACTCGATAGACTCTGAAGAAAATTATACAACTAACTAATTCAACTTATCAACCTGAGTTCGATGTCAGAAAATCAGCTAAAAATAAGTATTCAAGAGGGTTAGAGGCTTTTAGCTAGAGAGACTATGTTCTCAATAAATCTTAATTATTGAGAATGAATAGGAAACCTGCTCTATCGGAGGACATATTTTGTTAATTGATGTTGAAGAGATTTAATAGAGAATGAAATAGCAAAACCCTTATATAGCAAGGGTTTACAGCTTAATATTATTTTGAACATTAATTTGTCAAGTAGTCAAATAACTTGGCAAATGACACCTATTCCCTATTTTTTAACTACTGCTAACCGCTGAGTAATAATAGTCATATTCTCACCCCTGCGGATTACTGCGGAAACCCATTGAGTCCCAGGATTAGAGGGTGCGCGTCCTATTTTGAAAAGTCCCCCCGAATTGAGAAATTCCAACTTTGCAGTAGTGGAGTTGAGGAATTTATTAGATTGAATGGGTTCTTCTATAGCTGTTCCCAGGAGTAAATCCTCACCTAATGGTTCTTGGACAATAGCATCAAAGTTATATTTTTCACCAACTTTTACCTGCTGTGGTAATTTAATTTCCACTTGGGGTGGTTTACTCCCAAAGGTTAGTTGAGTCCGTTCTGACAAAATATCTTGATGAACAATTTTTGAGCCTGTGAATTTTTGACGCGATTTAATTGTAGATTGGAGAGCTAAATTATTATTACCAGATGCGGGTAAACCGCTAATGTTGGTAACGGTTTCTACAATAATTGTATTACCTTCAGATTTCCAAGATTCTAGTTTTGTCGTGTAATTTAATTTAGGATATCGCTGCCAAAGTCCTGTTAAAGCTTGTTCCATTGCTTTACGATTTAAACCGTCACCATTAATAAACGTGGGACTGTAAAAATCCATTACACCGTTGATATTGCCTTGATTAGCGGCTTTATCAATTTGTGTTAGTAAGTTAGTGAGTGTAGCGGGTGCATTTTTGATTTGATCCGCTTTAGCAAATTGCCCAGTGCTGAATAAACTGATTGCCAGTAAACTGGAAACCAGAGGAATACTAACGTTTAATGTTTTGTTACGTTTCATTAATAAAGAGATAATTTTAGCCATAAGTAAGATTTTACTGATTTGATGATACAAGATAAGGAATTTGTTTTATCTTAATGAAGCTGGGAGATAAATGGTATAGCCGGGAATGGTAAATGCACCAATTAGATTACTTATAGCAGCTAGTGGGACAGGTGGACACTTGTTTCCGGCGATCGCATTGGCTGAAAAACTGCCAGAATACAATATTGAATGGCTGGGTGTGCCGAATCGGTTAGAAACTCAGTTAGTTCCAGGGACATATCCTTTAAATACAGTCGCTGTCGAAGGTTTTCAGCAAGGTTTGAGTCTTGCTTCAGTCCGAATTTTATTAAAACTCATAGGTTCGATTCTCAAAGTCAGACGTATTCTTAAACAAGGAAAGTTCCAAGGAGTTTTCACCACAGGGGGTTATATTGCAGCACCCGCTGTGATTGCGGCGCGTTCCTTGGGTTTACCCGTAGTTTTTCATGAATCTAATGCCATACCTGGTAAAGTTACCCGCTTTTTCGGTCCTTGGTGTAATGCCGTTGCCATAGGATTTGATGTTACTGCTGAATATTTACCTCGGACTAAAACTGTCTGTGTGGGTACTCCTGTCCGTTCTCAGTTTTTAGATGGAGATGTTAATGGTACCTTAGACCTCCCTATTCCTGATCATGTTCCCCTGATTGTGGTATTTGGTGGTAGTCAGGGGGCTGTGGCTATCAATCAATTAGTGCGTCAGTCTGTGGAGGTTTTATTTGCATCTGGTGCTTATATAGTGCATTTAACAGGTGATAATGATCCCGATATTAACAGTCTTCAACATCCTCAATATCTGGCCTTAGCTTTTTATAATAATATGGCTGCTTTGTTGCGACGGGCTAATTTAGCTATTAGTCGCTCTGGGGCGGGTAGCTTGACAGAATTGGCAGTTTGTGGTACACCAGCAATTTTGATTCCCTATCCTTTTGCAGCCGAAGATCATCAATCTTACAATGCAGAGGTGTTTACCAAGGCGGGAGCGGCATTGTCCTTTAAGCAGTCAGATTTGACACCAGAAATATTCACAACGCAGGTTTTGAATTTGTTGCAATCTCCAGCAGAATTAGCGAAGATGGGAGAGAATGCCAAAGCGATCGCTGTTCCTGATAGTGCTGATAAATTAGCAGCTTTGGTCAAAGAAGTCCTGGAAAATTAGTTACCGTACCCTAGAAACCGCCATTGCCAAATTATGAGCATTTGGTGATATGGCGCGTTAGGATAGATAATAGTTCTCAGACTTGCAACAATCATTTACAATTATTACAAAAATCACTAACACTCTCAAAGATTCACTAGCCATCATCACGATGGAATGATGCCTATATTTACGTTGAACTAGGAAAATGTCCGACTTTTGTAGCGATAATTTGACCTTTTACAAAGAGGCAGGAGTTAAGAGGCAGGGGGCAAAAGGTTATGAGTATCAATTAAAACTTTAGTTCTGAGTTTAAAGCCCAGTTTAAAGAAAGAATTATACACAAGACGCGGAGCGCGTTAGCGTACCGACACGAAGTGCAGTATAAAGCATCCTGGCTTGAATCCCACTATGAGTAAGGGTGTGTTCCTCCTGCCTCCTGCCTCCTGAATTATTTCCAATGTGACTAATTTGCTGAAATGGAAAATAATCACAACAGTTTGACTAAGCTAAATGAGGAGAATCGGGGTTTGGTAATGGAACGGTTGAAACAAGACTTAAAAAATGACCTGATTGCGGGTTTGTTGGTGATAATTCCCCTCGCAACCACCATCTGGTTAACAATTACCATAGCTACCTGGGTAATTAACTTTCTTACTCAAGTTCCTAAACAACTTAATCCCTTTGACGGCTTAAACCCAATTTTAGTAAATATACTTAATTTATTGGTAGGATTGGCTGTACCATTATTAAGTATTCTCATCATTGGCTTAATGGCTAGAAATATTGCTGGACGGTGGTTATTAGATTTAGGTGAACGTTTATTACAAGCGATTCCTTTAGCCGGACAGGTATATAAAACTCTCAAACAACTATTAGAAACACTCCTAAAAGATTCTAATGGTAAATTTCGCCGTGTCGTCTTAGTAGAATATCCCCGTCCGGGTATTTGGGCGATCGCATTTGTTACAGGCGCAATGAGCAATGAAATCCAAAGTCAAATGTCCCGTCCCGTAATTAGCATATTTGTCCCCACAACTCCCAACCCAACCACCGGATGGTATGCAGTAGTACCAGAAGAAGATGTAATTAATCTCTCTATATCTGTTGAAGATGCTTTTAAAATAGTTGTATCCGGTGGTATAGTTGCCCCCAATATCCCGTCGTCTCCCATCCCCGCACTGTCAACAGTCTTACCTGTAGAAATTAAATAGCAGGAGATGGCAGCCGCAGAATAAATTTGACACTAACCTACCAAAAGTGATCAAAAAATAGATAAGCTAATTGTTCAACTGTGCCAGAACTCCCATATTTTTCGTTATCTTAACTGTATGCAACATCGTAAACCCCAACAAACAGCCCGCGAATTGGCATTATTAGCCTTGAGCCAATTACCAATCAACCCCAAAAAACTAGAAACCCTATCAGACGAGCAATTAGTCTCTAAGCTAGTTTTAGGAGCAGTTCGCACCCTCACAGTAGAAGTACAGGATACATTGAATAATGCCGCAGGAGAACTGCAACGCAGCAATGATCGTCTTTTAACTAGCGAAACTAGAGCTGCTGATTTGAATACAGCGCGAACTATGCTGAAAGAGGCAATTTCCTATACCCAAACAGCTATTAATCAATTAGGTACATCCGTTGATTTTCCGGAATTAATCCAGTCAGCTAATCAAAATAAAGAAGTTCGTAATTACGCTAAAACAATTATTATTACTGTTAGCGAAAATCGGCAAGCGATCGAAGAATCTATATCTCATGCTTTAGTCGATTGGCAAGTTACCCGTCTAGCCCAAATTGATAGAGATATCCTGCAAATAGCCACCGCAGAAATAAAATTCATGCAAGTTCCCAACAGCATTGCCATTAACGAAGCTGTAGAATTAGCTAAACGCTATAGTGGAGAAGATGGCCACCGTTTCATTAATGGTGTTCTCCGTCGAGTCAGCGAACAAAAACAACCTGTTTAAATTGGTCATTAGTCATTGGTCATTGGTTATTGGTTATTGATTATTGGTAAGACTTTTATTCCTTCTTTCTTCTTCCTGACTCCTGACTCCTAACTCCTAACTCCTGACTCCTGACTCCTAATTAAATTCTTATCTAATAAACTACAATGGCTCTCAATTGGTTTCGTCGTCCCAATAATCAATCTGCTGACACTCCCCAAACTCCAACTGAGGAAGAAACAATTGCCGCAGAAGCAACTCAACCAGAAACAACAGTCACAGACACTGCCGACTTGTTGGCTTTTGCGAAGGCTGCTTATAAAAATATTCAAGAAAAACAACAAATACAAACAGAAGAACCTGTAGTTGTTGAAGAAAATACTATTACTGAAAAAATAGTTGAAACTGAAGTAGAGGAAATAACTGCACCGATAGAAATAGATGCAACCGCAACAGAAATTACTGAAGATGTTGTCAATGAACCAGAAACGGAAACAGCTAATTTATCTTTTTTAGAACGGGCTGCGGCCGAAAGAGAAGCTAAACAAGAGAAATTAATCGCTAGTGCGATAGAAACAGAGATTCCCGAAACACCGCTAATCCCAACAGCACCAGAAGTAAAGATTCCAGAACTGGTATTTGATGATGGGTTTAAGTGGTCAGCAAAGGTTTTAGCCGCCCAAGGTAGAAAAGCTGAAGATATTTCCCTAGAGGAAATTACTTGGTTGAAAAAACTTCGTCAAGGTCTAGATAAAACTCGGCGGAATATTCTTAACCAACTAAAATCAATTGTTGGTCAAGGTCCTCTTAATCAAGAGGCTGTAAATGAAATTGAATCATTACTTCTTCAGGCAGATGTCGGTGTGGAGGCAACAGATCATATTATCACTGCGCTACAAAAAAAATTACTCGCAGAAGTGACTCCACCAGAACAAGCGATTCCTACGGAGCGCTTCGCTATCGCCTATCTCAAAGAAATCCTCCGCGCTATGCTAGATGCACCCTTGCAAAACAAAGAAAAGCCTAGCTTTGCACCGGAAAAAGACACTCTCACCATTTGGTTAATTACCGGAGTTAACGGGGCAGGAAAAACTACTACGATTGGTAAAATCTCTCACCTGGCGCAAAAATCTGGTTATAAATGCTTAATTGGGGCAGCGGATACCTTTCGGGCTGCGGCTGTGGAACAAGTCAAAGTTTGGGGAAATAGAAGCGGTGTAGAAGTTATTGCCAATCCAGGGAAAAACACAGATCCGGCCGCAGTGGTATTTGATGCGATCGCCGCAGCCCAATCACGGGGAACAGAACTACTATTAATAGATACCGCTGGCAGACTGCAAAATAAGAAAAACCTCATGGACGAACTCAGCAAAATTCGTAAAATTATAGATAAAAAAGCTCCTAATGCCCGCGTTGAATCGCTGTTAGTTCTCGATTCTACTTTAGGACAAAATGGACTGCGACAAGCTGAAGTATTTTCCCAAGCCGCTCAACTTAGTGGTGTTGTCTTAACCAAATTAGACGGAACAGCTAAAGGTGGTGTAGCCCTCGCCGTTGTCCAGCAGTTAGGCTTACCCATTCGTTTTATTGGCGCGGGTGAAGGAATTGAAGATTTGCGTCCATTCTCTAGTTATGAGTTTGTAGAAGCTTTATTAAGCGGTTGATACCCTTGTCCAAAAATAATCAACATTGCAAGAGTCATATCCCCGACTTCTTAAAGAAGTCGGGGATATTTTTGAGTATAAAATCATACTGCATTTATGATATTGGGCAAAAACAAGCAAAAATTTTTCATAAAAGAAATCTATCTAAGGAAACATTTCAAAAATTTATGGTATATAGGTTAAATGTTTATATTCCAAAATAGAACAAGTTTTGATTAAAAGGATGAAGATAACTATGTTTTGACCAAAACCCAGTAACTCAAAACCCATTCATCAACTTACCGGAAACTTACCTGGTTTCTTATTTAATGAGCCTTAATATCTACTCTTTCAGGAATAGAGGTCATTTTGTTAATGATAAACTTTTATTTCTCAAGATATATGAAGGGCTGACTGAGTTGTGAAAAAATTAGAGGCTGTTAATTAATCATAAAAATCACTGATGATCAAAGACTTATTTTTGACAAATTAGAAAATTTATGATTATGGAAGATCAACCATAAAAATGTTCTCAGCATTAACCAAAACTTAAAAATTACGTTCAACAGTTCTTATACTCTTGCTAAAATCAGGAATTTCGTTCAATATAATTTCACAATTTATCAATTAAGAGTATTTATAAAGAACCACAAATTTGCTATTCTCAACTGCAATATTAACCTGTGTCACAATTTCCCCCACATCCTACTGATAGTAATAGCAGCACCACTACAGATGTCACTCCTGTGGTGGCACTCAAGGAACTTGTGTCCAGGCTGCATCGAGAACAAAATAAAATTCAAGATTTACTAAGTTCTTTAGGGTTTGCCCTCAGAAGCTTTAATAATTTGAATCAGTTTTTGGAACTGATTCCTCTCATGGCTACTAGAGTGACAGATGCCGAAGGTAGCGCACTTTTTCTTTATAAACCCAATGGACAAATTAGATTAGAACATCTGCATTGGCAAGATAGTCAGCAAAGAAAAAATATTAGAAAAGCCCTAGAAACTGCTAGTAGTCAAATTACTCTATAGCTAACTCTGGTCTTCCAGCTATTTCTACAAGTATTTTAGATGACCAAATGCACGCTGTTTTAGGCCCCGATGTCCAAATATTTGGGACAGCTATTTTAGTCAAGCATACAGAACGGGGTTGGCTATATGTTTTGAGTCGTGATCCTGAATATAGTTGGACAGAAACTAGACAAAAATTAGTGCGGTTAGTAGCGGATCAAACAGCAGTTGCGATTGACAATGATGAACTATCTGTAGAATTAAGAAAAAAAGAACGTTTAGATCAAGAGTTAGAAATTGGTGCAGAAATTCAACGCCGACTTTTACCGCGTCAATGTCCAAATATTCCCGGTTTATCTCTAGCAGCCCGTTGTAAACCGGCTAATCATGTCGGTGGTGACTACTATGATTTTATTCCTACTAATCAAAGCCAGTTAAAACCGAAAACACAAGAATCTCCAGAAAATCCTAGTTGGGGTTTGGTAATTGGGGATGTTATGGGCAAGGGTGTTCCTGCTGGCTTAATTATGACGATGTTGCGGGGAATGTTGCGAGGTGAAGTATTGCATGGCAACTCTCCAGCCGGAATTTTACAAAATTTGAATCGCGTCATGTACGCGGATTTGGAAAATTCCCATCGTTTTGTCACTATGTTTTATTCAGAATATCAGCCACAAACGCGGATTTTATCTTATAGTAATGCAGCCCATAATCCGCCTTTATGGTGGCACGCAGCCACAAAAACTGTTACTCGTTTGGATACATTGGGGATGTTAATTGGTTTAGATGCCAATAGCGAATATGAAAATGCACAGGCACAGTTAGAAGTTGGCGATACGGTTATTTATTATACTGATGGTTTAACTGATGCGGCGGCGGCTGGAGGCGATCGCTTTGATGAAGATAATTTTGTTACATCTTTCAGAACAGCTTGTAAGTATTGCAATAATCCCCAGGAAATTGTTGAATATCTATTTGATCAAGTTGAACAGTTCATTGGTTCTGATAGGCAAAATACCGATGATATGACGTTGGTAGTTTTGCAAATAGTGTGATTTACCACCATCTGCGAAAACTTAAAGTCTTTAGATCGGGGATTGTCAATTCAAAGGAATAAATCCTGATTGCTGGACAATTTGTTGTCCTTGAGGAGATAATGCCAGATCAATAAATTGTTTCACTGCGGGACTATTTTGTTTGCGAATTGCTAAATAAACACTCCGACTAATGGGATATTTACCAGATTGAATGGCAGTTTTATCTACAGGAGATACTCCATCAATCGGTATAATTGTTACGAGTCGCTGATTTTCTAACTGAGAAACTGTAGCGTAGCTAATCCCATTATTTCCCAGTGTGCGGATGATTCCTGTAGTTTCGTCTTGGGGAAAGGTGATAAAATTAGCACTATCGGGTGCAAAAGGTTGTTCTAACAAAACTGTGTTTTGAAAGAAATCCCTAGTCCCACTACTAGCAGCGCGATTAATAACTTTTATGGGGGCATTTGGTCCACCCACTTGTGACCAATTAGTGATTTTACCTTGATAAATTTGTCGTAATTGGTCTAAAGTTAAACTACCTTGAAAGGGATTATTAACGCCAACAACAACACCTACTGCATCACGAGCGATCGCTATTACCTTAATCCCCGCTTGTGCTTCTTTCGGTTTCAAAGGTCGAGATGTTGCAGCCATTACTACTACATTTTTCATTAAGGCTTCCAGTCCTTTACCTGAACCTTTGGGAAATCCATTTGGTTGACCATAGGTAGTAGGAATATTAGCATTTATTTGACTATAAGCATTCCGCAACCGTTGAATCAATGCCACCATAGTTGTACTACCATCCATACTCAAGACAGTAGGATTAGGTAATGATGTATCAATATTAGCTGAATTAGTGCGAATTGGGTTAATAGCCGCAGTAGTGAGTTGAGTTTCCTGCGCTGGAGGCTTTTGGGTTGCAGTTGACTCTAATGGAGGTACTGCTGGAATCGTAGTCTTAGGTGCAGTAGCAGTTGATTCTGGGGTAGTTTTTCCTTTGAAAGCGAAATAACCACCCCCGAGAACCAATGCGGCCAAACCTACGAAAACAATGGGAGGAACTTTGTTCATAAGAACACCTGGTAAGCGAGAAACTCAGTCACTTTAGTGCCTATATAGTCTGCCATAATCGAGTGAATAATAAGAGACTAATGTAATTTACTTATAGCAAGTATACTATACTGCATTTTAATCATGTCGTGTCAATAATACTTATTGGCAAAAAAAAGCTGATATTGCAGCTTGATTAAAAATCCCCGTCAGATTCATCTCAAAAGCCGGGGATTTTTATTAATTAATTACTTAGGACTAACCTTATCAATCACCTTGATTTTGCCATCATCGCCCACAGTCCAAACATCATAAGTACCAATAACATCGCCATTAGCATCAACATCTACATCACCGCTTGCACCTTGGTAATTAATTTGTTTTCCTTCTTTGAGTAGCTTCAATCCTTCACAGACATCGCTAACTGGTGTACCCTTACCAGCGGAGACTTCCCGAATTTTACCAGCAATACCCACCCCTGTATTTTCTTTAGCAGCTTGAGCGGCTAATACCAATAATGCCGCAGCGTCCCAAGCTTGAGGTGCGTATTCCCCGGGTGAACCACCTTTTTTATCTTTCCAAAGTTTATTAAAGTTTTCCAAACCTTTGCCGCTAGAACCGGGAACTGTCCCAATTGCCCCCGATAAAATATACTTGCCATCACTACCTTTACCAACTTGTTCCGGGAAAGTAGGAGATTTTACGCCGTCCGTGAGTAAAATTTGTACGCCTTTGGTGACACCTTGCTGATAAGCAGCTTTAAGAAATAAACTCCCAGTTTCTGCATATAACACACCTAAAACTGCATCTGGTTTTCCAGCAAAAGCCGCAGTTGCTTCTGTATCAAATGTTTGAGCTTTGGGATCGTAGCGAATAGGCTTATCTTTATTAATTACTGTTCCGCCTAATTTTTCAAAAGTTTCTACAAATGCTTTTTCAAAACCCACGCCATAGTCATTGTTAATAACTACTGTGGAAACCCGTTTAAAACCTTTTTTTCGAGCCAGTTGGGCTAAAGCTAATGCTTGGTAGGTATCAGGAGGCGCAGTCCGCGCCCAAAAGCCGTTGAAGTCGCCTTTTTTAGCTTTGTCGGTAAATACCGGGCTGGTGCTACCAGGGGAAATCAACATAACTTTATTAGGTACAGCCACGGAAACCGCCGCAGTG
>JANMGZ010000385.1:0-9596 GCA_031374905.1 Dolichospermum sp. OTE_70_metabat_362_sub | reverse complement strand
GGGCCTGCGCCCATGCCCATGTATTTGTAAACCTGGTCTCGTGTATTTATGTCTCTAACTCTCATTTTGAGCGTGAGAACGACGACGACGGCAACGTTCTGAGCAATATTTCACTTCATCCCAACAATCTTGCCATTTTTTTCGCCAAGTAAAGGGACGTTGACAAACTACACAGATTTTTTCAGGTAAATCAGATTTAGAACGAACACGCCCCATGATAATTAATTCAAAATTCACAAAACCGTTTACTAATCTTAATTGCCTATTAGGAATTATTCGCTTACCAATATATTAGATGCTACAGGTAATAAGAAACGACTAACAATTTTTTGATCAGGTGATTGATATATTTGTAATTCTCCACCCAATTGCTGCATTAACTTTTGGCAGATCACTAGATGCAACGCTGGGGGTTTGTTCAGGCTGGAAGTAAAAAAGGTATCTAGGGAATGAGGTTGATTTAGTTCTGCTAATAACCCTGGTGCAAAGCTACCATTATCTGTAATGGAAACTTCTAAATGGTTATTATCTACGCGACCATACCAAATATCAACCCTATCACCAATAGGAGAACGCTGACAGGCTGCAACTAATAATTCATGAAAAACTAATTCAATTTTGGTAATATCGCCAGTGGTAGCTAATGTAACGCCTAAATTAGTTTGTTCTCTAGATAAGGACGATATTGGGGATAATTCCTCCTGATCATGGGATTGTCCCAGATGATGTAGTCCTATCCACAATTGTTGCTGTTTGGCGAAACTATCAACTCTTTCCACTGCTCGCTTCAGCAAGTTGGAAATTGATATAGTTTCTACACCTATATGTAAATCCCACTGTTCCTGTTTTATTATGCCTGCCATTGAACCAGCAATATGGTCTAATTGTTGTAACAAGAGTTTATAGCGTATTTGGCTGAGTTCATTAGCAGGTATACCTAAATCACGAATTTTTTTAAAAATACCAGTGGACATTCTGTAAATTTCTGCTATACGACTATGTTTGTACCAATTGAGGTTACGTAAATTTTCAGTATTGGATTTTAGCTCTTGAATAATGTGTTGTTGATTTTGCCACCATGCTAATTGGTAAATAAGGAGTTCTGTGGCATTTATATTAATTTGTGTCCAATTTTTATCTTCATAATCTGCCAAAACTACAATGCCTGTAGGTTGATATTCACCACTTGTATGCAATGCCATCACCAAAACCTTACTTCTTTCAGGAAGTATCAACCATTGTCTAGTTTCTGATGGTAAATCACTAGCTTTAAGAATTAAATAACTATTGTGTGCTAATGCTAACTCTGCTAAAACATCCTTCTCTAGAGAAACACGAAAATTCTCAAGGACTGCAAATTGATGATCAGAAATTACTCCGGCAATAATTTCTGCCCAATCCTGTCCAGGATGGCATGAGAAGATAATAGCTAGAGGAACTTCTAAAACAGATGCTATTTGTTTAATAGCTGCTATTTCAGTTTCATTGGTGTTGTTTTTAGTTTTGGTGAGAATATTCAGGAATTTTTTAAATCCTTGGGATATTTTTTGTTGATTTCTATTACTATCACGTAGTTGCCAATGATGAACCACTACACCAATATTTTGACTAAAAAACCATAATAATTCTTTTTCTCCAGTTTTCCAAGATCGGTTAGTTTCATGGGTAATCAGCAAAAGTAATTCTGGTGTCCGACCTTGAGCGCAGTTGCATATTAATAGCGATTTCACACCATTATCTAATAACTGTCTTCGCCAATTCAATAAATATAAATCTGTATCAAAATTTTCAATCTCTAAAGCTTGTTTAGAATTTTGCAACCGTTGAATATCAATTTCTGCCAGTTCACTAAGACTAAATTTCCAGAGGCGACGATTATGTCGGATACTTTGAAAAATGATTTGATAAATATTTTGGTTTGGATTGTATTGTAACAATACAAATCTTGCCGCATTTAGTCGTTCTACAATTCTTCCCGCACAAAGTTGTAAAGCTGAATCTAGATATTGCTCTTTATAAATAGCTTGAGCTACTTGATTAGTTAGTTGAGTATCATTTTGAATTTGTCTAATTGTGTCTTCAATTTCAACAATATCATGAGGAGAAACCAGAGATATTAATCCTGCTGCACCTTGAACAAAGTCTTTTTCTGAATCTATCCAATGTCTTTGTTCATAGCTTTCTACAGATAGAAACCCTAATAAATCTTTTTGCCAAACAATAGGTGCAACTAATATTGATTTTACTCCTAGACGTTGCAATAAATTACTTTTAATATTAATTTTTAAGGAACTACTGGTTTCACTAATCCACACCACTTGATTAACAGATAAAGCATAATAAACATCACTTAATTCTTGAACTGTTATACCTACAGCACCTGGTTTATTACTGTCTACATTACTAATATTCACTAAATGATTATTCATTCGACACCAAAAGTAATTTCTTTCTCTTTCTAACCAATAAACATTTGTGCGGTTAGGAGAAACAAATTTATGAGTAGCATCCACTACTACTTCTAATCTTTTATTGAGATCGCTAATAGAACGGATATTTTCTAATAATTGTAATAATGGTTGAGTGGGAGTTTGTTCTAGTTTATCTTGTTTACTATTAGTATTTTTATACAGCAGTATTCCCAATTCACCTATCACTATTAATAGCTTGGCTCTTGCTTCTCCAGCCAGCAAGTAGCCCCAGCGTTGGGAACTTAGTAAAACTATTCCTAAACAAGTTTCTTTATGGCGAATTGGTAACAGAATAGTTCCTTGAAGATTATATTTAATAGCGACTTCTTGCCATTCAGGTGTGCGAGATTCTTCTCGTAAGTTAGTTATACCTAAAGGGCATAGTTCAGTAACTACTCTCTCTAAAAAATTTCCAGATTTGACAACAATAGATTTTGTTAAATAACTTTTTTCTCCATCAGGAGTCAATCCCCCTTGTCCATAGAAGGTTTTATTACCTTCATCATAAAGAGCAATCCATATAAATGGGTAATCAAACCATTCTTTAAGATAAGCAAGAGTAGTTTTAATTAGCGAACCAACACTATCATTTTCTCTGAGATTTTGGAGAAGTTGCCCCAAAGATATAATTTGTTGTTCGGTATCTCTGGGTTTGTTGAATTTACCATTTTGATCATCGTTTGACATAAGTTGTAGTAATATATGTGATGATGCCCTGAAAAGATCCTTAATAGATTTTGTTCTTGGTAGTTGTTAATAATTGATAGATGTTACCCTAAATTGGATATTTATAAAGCATTAGTTAGTCATTTTTTATTTACTCTGGTGAAAACTGAACCGGAGTGGTTACACAAACAAACGATTGGTAGTCTAAATTGGTTGTCGAAAACCAGTTATGATCATTCTAATAACTGGTTAAATAACCTCTTTCAGGAATATCTGTGTCTGAATGATCAGCGGTTAGAACAGACAATACTGGGAATGAAATTTCCGAATCCTTTAGGTTTGGCTGCTGGGTTTGACAAAGACGGGGTTGCTGCTAATATTTGGCATAATTTTGGTTTTGGGTTTGCCGAATTGGGTACTATTACTTATCACCCCCAACCAGGAAATCCCCCTCCGCGTTTATTTCGTTTACCTTTAGATAAAGCTGTCCTTAACAGGATGGGTTTTAATAATTCGGGTGCAGTCGCAATGGCTACAAGATTGACAGAAGCAAAGCAACATTTGATTCACCCAGCCCCGATACCGATAGGAATCAATTTAGGTAAGTCCAAGATAACATCCTTAGAACTAGCCGCGCAGGATTATCTAGAGAGTTTTCGCTTACTAAAAGAGCTAGGTGATTATTTTGTAGTTAATGTTTCCTCTCCCAACACACCCGGATTGCGATCGCTCCAAGATGCTGCTATGCTCAGTCAAATAGTGGATGTGTTACAACAAGAAAATAATTCACAAAAACCCATATTTGTAAAAATAGCCCCAGATTTAGAATGGGAAGCAATATCTGACATTATTACCCTAGTTAAAACCTACCAAATTGCTGGTTTAATTGCCACTAATACCACCATTAGCCGGGAAGGACTCAAAACCCAAATCATTGAAAAAACAGGCAAATCCCCCCAAGAGGAAGCGGGAGGAATTAGTGGAAAACCTGTAAAAGATCGGTCCACAGAAGTAATACGCTTTATTTACCAACAAACCCAAGGGCAAATTCCCATCATCGGCGTAGGTGGTATATTTACCGCCCAGGATGCTTGGGAAAAAATCACAGCGGGCGCTTGTCTTATTCAAACCTATACAGGCTGGATTTATGAAGGACCAATGATGGTACGCCGGATCTTATCCGGTTTATTAACCAAACTAGAAGAAAACGGCCTAACATCCATCAGTCAAGCGATAGGAATGGGTAATAGGTAATTTTTCAACAATGTACAATTGACAATTGATAATTGATAATTATCTTTTCCTTTCAGGGAGAGAATTAGAAAATGGAAAACTTCTATCTTTTGTCCCCTAAAAAAGAGGAAGCTTTAAACATTGAATGGATCAATTTTTAATTATCAATTGTCAATTATCAATTCATACCTATTCTTCCACGGGGAAAAACTCCTTGGACTTACGAGAATAAGACCAAGCGATACCATCAGGATCACGGCTACGACACCACTCAGAAAAATCCGGGTCATTGCGTCGTTTGTAAACCGTGCTGGAGTAGACATTTAACCGTTTGGCTAATTCAGATTGAATTAGCGAACCAAAAACTAACTGTTCTTCTAGAGGTTTTTTGACTTCCTCATGGGGTTTAGATTCTGGTTCTGGCAATGATTCAGATTCAGGTTTAGCTTCCTCCTCCTGGAGTGTTGAAGTCGGTGGAGCTAAAAATGACCGGGCAATTTTAGTAACTGGTTGAGCCGGCAGTTTTTCCGGCAATTCACTACTATCAAGAATATCGCCGAGAATACTGGCATTAATAAAGTAGTACGATTGATCCTCATTTGCTGAATCTAGTACACTAGCACCAAATTCCTGAGCTTTACCATCTAAATAGCGTTTTGCCACCTGTCCAGAAAAATTACCCTTGATTGCCAAATCCATCGGGGTAATTTTGCCCTGGTTTTCCCGAATCAACTCATAAAAAAGCGGGTTAACTTGGTTGCACCACTTTTCCCATCTATATTGCTGCCAAAGATTGAAAACCATTAGCAGCCCTAAGATTAGCAGTAAGACTTTCCAGGTATTAACCAGGAAAACAATCACAAACGATATCGGCAAAATTAGAACGAGAAAACTTTTGCCGTAATTTTCTAAGGTTTTTTCACTCATGCTGATTTTTGCCAAGTGAACTTTTACAAAATAATACTTCTATCTTGGCAAAAATTTGGACATTTGTTTGTATATTTTGGCAAAATTGTCGCCAATTATTCGGCAAAAGATACTGAAACATACAAAAGTAAAAAATAAAATCAGTATTTTAAAATCATCTGGTTCATTTGAGAAATTAAAATACATCGTAATACATTAAAACTACAAGTGATTTTTATCTAGCAGGTGATTCAGTGAACCAAAATACCTAAACCATCTTTATCTTTAAACGCAAAAGCTGACTAATGAAAGTTGTCAGCTACAATAAATAGAAATAATTGGCAATGAATAGTGGATGTAGGAATCATAAATGATATTTGATAGCTTGCGTGGCGTAGCCATAAAATTTTAAGTAATGTAGGGTAAGGCAATACCAACCCTATGTATATTTCACAAATCAAATATTAATCCTATAGATATGCTTATAATTGGAGTTTTCACCTTTTCATCAAATTAATGTCTCGTTTATCTGTATTTATCTGAATCCTGCGTAATTTTTTCAGAGCAGCTTGAGGAGATAATCATCAATCACTAAATTATCAAAATATGAAAATACCTGGATTTCATGATGACAGAGATAAAAAATCAGCTTTATCGGGACGAAAATCCTATTTTTTAATTCCCCCGTTAGTGCTTTGGCATCCTTGGTGGCATCAATTTATAGATTGGATGGTAACATTTTTAACTGTAATGTTATGTTTATTAATGTTGCCAACTCGACTACCGGGGATGGAATTATTAGATATTAGTCCTAACTGGCTACTCATTTGGGTAGTGGCTTGGAGTGTCAATCGCTCAGTATTTTCTGGTATGCTATCAGGAATAATTTTAGGGTTATTACAAGACGCAATCACATCACCTGATCCAACTCATGCCTTGAGTTTGGGAATAGTCGGAATGTTAACAGCACTAATCCAAAAGCAGCGGTTTATTCAAGAAGACTTTATTTCTATCGCTTTGATTGTATTCGGGATGGTTGTAGTAGCAGATACTATTTTTGCTTTGCAGTTATCTTGGGGAGGAAATCGTCATTTAGCCAGTATTTGGACTTATTACCAACGTGCTACTTTAGCTTCGGCAATTCTTAGTAGTTTATGGGCGCCTGTGGTTTATTATCCTCTTAATCGCTGGTGGCAGCAGATAAAATTAATTCGTAATTCGTAAGTCAAATGGATAATTCTCCAAGAGTCTCTCTAACATCTGCATCTTTACCTCAAGATAGTCAACTTGTAGCACAGCCTGTAGTCCCCGAAATAATAGGTGATGAATTTGACTCTCGCATGATGCTAAGGTGCATAGAATTAGCTCGCGTTGCGTTGGGTCGCACTTCACCAAATCCGTTAGTGGGGGCGGTAGTTGTCCAGAATGGGGAGATTGTCGGGGAAGGGTTTCATCCTCGTGCAGGTGAACCTCACGCCGAAGTTTTTGCCCTCAGAACAGCAGGAGAACGAGCGCAAGGAAGCACTATTTATGTAAGTCTTGAACCTTGTAACCACTATGGCCGCACTCCTCCCTGTTCGGAAGGATTGATTAATGCTGGTGTGTCTAAGGTGGTGGTGGGGATGGTTGATCCTAATCCCTTGGTAGCAGGTGCTGGAATTGCGCGGTTACGGGCTGCGGGGATAGAAGTGGTAGTTGGTGTAGAGGAAGCGGCTTGTCAAAAATTAAATGAAGGTTTTATTCATCGCATTCTTTATCAGCGACCTTTAGGAATTTTGAAATACGCTATGACTTTAGATGGGAAAATTGCCACTACTGCTGGTCATAGTGCTTGGGTAACAAATCAAGATGCTCGGACTGAGGTTTATCAACTGCGAGCCTTTTGTGATGCGGTAATTGTTGGTGGGAATACGGTTAGAAAAGATAACCCTTACTTAACTAGCCATCAAGTGGCGGCTCATAATCCCCTGCGAGTGGTGATGAGTCGTAGTCTGAATTTACCAGAACAAGCTCGGCTTTGGGATACTCAGGAAGCTCCAACTTTGGTTGTAACGGAAGTTGGTAGTTCACAGGCTTTTCAAAAAATGCTGCGCGACAAAGGGGTGGAAGTGGTGGAATTTAGCTCACTCACACCAGAAATAGTTATGAGTCATTTATATGAGCGCGGATTTTGTAGCGTGCTATGGGAATGTGGTGGTATTTTAGCAGCTAGTGCGATCGCTCAAGGTGCTGTCCAAAAAATTATGGCATTTATCGCCCCCAAAATTATTGGTGGAGATTATGCTCCTACACCTGTGGGAGATTTAGGTTTAACAAATATGACTGAAGCGTTACTTTTAGAGCGTGTCAGTTGGCGTGTTGTTGGTAATGATTGCTTAGTGGAAGGTTATTTACCACCCAAAATAAAATAAATAGCACAGACACTCAGTTATGATTCTTGACGTTCATAAGCTAAATCACGAATCAGAGTTAGCCGAGATTGAATGTAATCACACAAGAAATCAATTTCATGGGCATCTAAAAAGGCTTGATTAGTAATTTGTTTGACTAACCACTGTACCAAACTAGTATCATCAAGCTGTAAGAGTGTTACTGTGTGGGTGGCTTCCACGATAGACCAAAACTGACGCATGATGGTTGGAGTCATTAGACCTCTATTTAATCATTAATTTAGTTATTTTCAGATTATACATTTCTGATATTAATTAACTGCCTAAATCTACAACTAGATATAACTATTATTAAAAATTTAATAAATGACCAAATATTTTGCTTAAAATGAAGAAATGTCAAGTTATATGAATTAACTTAATTTTACTTAACTAAGATCACAATTCGTAATTGGTAAAAGTTCTTTTTTGTTGTCTTTTACTCTTTTTACAAAAAAAAGGGAATAGGGAAGAGCGAACAGCGAAAAATTAGGGTTTGAGTGGTTTTTTCTGGGAGCTTAAAGTTTATTAACTTCCAATTGCAGATTTTTTGTATTAAAGTAAATGTAACCAGGTTATCTATATTCTTACAAGATGATAAAGTAATGGTTCAAGCTGATAACATAAGGAATGCCGTTGAAGAAAACCTTTCAACAGTTTATTCTCTTGATCTAAATAGCATAAATCAATATTGCCAAAACAATCCTGTTGGCAAAATGTTACCTGATGCTTTTTACATTCATATTTTAGCTTTACATACTCTTCACCCTTGGCTTCAGGAATATGAAAGCCGCGGCCGTACTTGTAGTGAGCGAACTTGTACTGAGCGTAGTCGAAGTAGTCGAACTAGTGCCTTACCTAAAGTCCAGTCGGCAACTTTAGTTAAATTTAGCACAAATAAACCCAAGATTTCCTATCTATTTTATCCTGATTTTGATACTGATCCTCATCCGGCTTTACAAGCTAGTATTCAGGTTGACTTAGAAACTCTAGAAGTGGGTTATCGGGATTACAGCGATTCGGAAAATCCCCCCATTCTCCACCGCAAAGAAACTTTTGTGACTCCAGAATATCCCCTCTATGAAGAGTTTGCTGCTTTAACTCGCGCTCAAGTGGCTTTAGGTTTACTTAATCATCCTAAAGGAATTGGCACTAAGTTGGGTTGGGAACAACGATTACAAGTTTTTGGTGTGGAAGTGCAAGGACATTGCTTAATTAAACGCGAATGTGGTTCTATAGTTACAAATATAGTTCCTAAAATAGACCGTCACAAAGCCGCAATTATTCGTCCTGATTTATCCCGTCCTGTGCGGTTAGCCTTGGAATTGAGCTTATTTAGTCCAGAAACCACCTTTTTTGATTATGGTTGTGGACATGGTGGAGATGTTACTCGCATTGCTGAACAGGGTTATACAAGTTGTGGCTGGGACCCTTATTACTCTGCACATACGCCGAAAATCGCTGCGGATATTGTGAATATTGGTTTTGTGATTAATGTCATTGAACATCAAAGCGAGCGCCGGGAAGCTTTAATTCAAGCTTGGGAATTGACTCAGAAGGTGCTGCTAGTAGCCGCCCAAGTTTTGATATCTGATATTAAACGGGGTGTAATTGCTTATGGTGATGGCATCATAACTAATCGTAACACATTTCAGAAATATTATGAACAAGAAGAATTAAAAATTTACATTGACCAAGTATTAGGAGTTGACGCAATTCCTGTGGCTTTGGGGGTTTATTTTGTCTTTCGAGATGATGCTGAAGCGGAGTTATTTCGCGCTTCTCGGTTTCGTTCCCGCGCGACTACTCCTAGAATCCGTCTTTGTGTCAAACGGTTTGAGGAACATCAGGAATTATTAACACCGTGAGAAAATTCATCAACGGTGTTAAT
>JANMGZ010000502.1:0-2895 GCA_031374905.1 Dolichospermum sp. OTE_70_metabat_362_sub | reverse complement strand
CACAGAACCTGCATGAAGTCTTATGGGTAAAGGATTCACAGAATTAACACACTAGGTAATGGGTAATTGGTAATTGGTAATTGGTAATTGGTAATTGGTAATTGGTAATTGGTAATTGGTGCGTCAGATTTTAGATTTAAGTATTTAAGCAACAATCTTTGATTCTGACGCACTCTACAGTGTTCATTTTTAATTTTTAATTCTTAATTTTGAATTGACCTGTCCCATACCCATAGCTGTTTTACGTCCGACCCCAGAAAAGACCGCGAAGTTAGCTAAAATAGTGGCAATTCTGGCTTGTTCGGGGTCTGGAAACCGATATTTGACCCAGCCAACCGTACCAATTTCTGCACCAGCTTCCATTTTCAAAGCATGGGTTTTCAGTTCAAAAGCAGAAACTAAACCCTGCCACTCAACTTGAGGAAATTGTAATTCTGCGGGTGCAAATCTATTCCAACGACGTAATAAACAAAACGTAAGATCAACTCAGCATCAAATCTAGCAATTCCATGACCGCCAGATGGTGGGTTAAATTTACGGAGTTTATCCAAAACTTCACGATATTTATTTAACTGAATATCTTGAGGTTCAAGAACAACAACGCGCCAATCATAAACTCGTTCTGCTATTTTGATTCTTTCTGCGATACCAAAGGTAAATAAACCTCCAGCAATCAACCATAAACTTAACCAATCTGTTTTTTGAGAATCTACTTTATTACTGTCTGCTTTAATGCGATTCACACCTTGGACAGATGTTGGTAAATAAATTTTAACTGCACTGGCTGCTTCTGGTAGTTTCTGTCCAGTAGCCTCAGTAAATAACTCATTTACTAATTTATTAACATCCTCTGCTTCTTGGCTAAATGCTGTAAACAAAGCAACTAATAAAGCCCCATAATGGTCTTTAATTTGCCAGCCTAAACACCACAATTCGTTATGATTGCGGTCATGACGCATGGAAGTGAGAATTACGCCATTTTGGGTACTAGGATGTGGTGGTTTTGGTGCATCTTCATTAAATTGAACTTTGCCTTTTTGTTGAAATACATACTCCCGATAAAGTTTTCTTTGCTCAGTTTTTTCCACTGTGTCAAAATATTCAGTTTCCTGGGATATTTTGCTAATGTCAGTCTTTTGACCTTTGACTGGTGGAAAAGGATTGGTATAATTGAGTTTAGCTACCAGTTCTAAATTGACGGTCTGTTTTAGTTTTAGGCAGTAGTGTGTTCCTTGATCTAAAAGTTGAATTGCACTTTTTTGATTAGTAGCTTTCAGGGCATACTCCACAAGCTGCGCCAAACCTAACATCAAGAAAGTGTCAGCATAAGTGCCGTATTTCTTGGTAACAAATAGCTGCTGTGTCATTTGTCTTTCAACTCATAGGAGTTGTGTACTTCCAATCAGTGTATACCCACCTGGAAGAGGGCTATTCCAACCGAAAGACGCTATGATATTTCTGCAATCTGAGTAATAAAAACCAGTGAGTGAAGTAAAAGCTGATTATGATGGTGCTTGGAAGGAAGGTGTAGAACAATACTTTGAGCCGTTTCTGGCATTCTTTTTTCCAGAAATTCAAGCGGAAATTGACTGGACACGGGGTTACGAGTTTCTTGATCAAGAACTCCAGCAGTTGATCCGAGAATCGGAAGTTGGTAAGCAATTTGTTGATAAACTGATTAAAGTTTGGCTAAATGATGGCAAGGAAACTTGGTTACTGATTCATTTAGAAATCCAAAGTCAAGTAGATGCTGGCTTTGCTAAACGGATGTTTTCTTACCATTACAGAATTTTTGACCGCTATAACCAGGAAGTTGTGAGTTTAGCTATTCTCGGTGATAGTCAAGCAAGTTGGCGACCTCAAGAATACAGTTATGGACGTTGGGGATGTCGTTTAAGTCTTCAGTTTCCTACTGTAAAATTACTGGATTATCAACCCCGTTGGTTAGAATTAGAAGCAAGTGATAATCCCTTTGCTGTACTTGTGATGGCGCACCTGCGAACACAAGCAACCACCAAAGATTTAACAGGCAGATTACGGTGGAAGTTAAGCCTAGTTAAACGGATGTATGAGTTAGGATATAGTAGGGATAAGATTCTTCAGTTATTCGATTTAATTGACCGACTGATGGCTTTACCACCAAATCTGGATTTGAATTTCAAAACTGAATTGAAGCAGTTTGAGGATGACAAAAAAATGGCATATATAACAAGTGTACAACGTATAGAAAGATCGCAAACTCTCCAAGAATCTGTTGTTAAAATTCTAAAAACCCGATTTCAAGATACTCCGTCTAAATTAGTTGAACAAATCAATCAAATTTATGAGCATGAGCGATTAAATCAGCTATTAGAGGAGGCTATTACTACAGGGTCAATTTCTGATTTCCAGCAACAATTAAGTCAGGAGAATACAGATACTTAATTCTAAAGTTGTACGGAACGTTGGTCACACAGTCGTAAAGCCCTAACTACCAGCAAGTAGAGATGAAAATACTCAAATTCATCAGCAGTATTTAACTTATTCAAGTCAAACTCTTTTTTAATTGGGTAGATACTTTTGCTTAAATTTGCTGGTGCTAATGGTAAATTCTGATTTAGGAAGCGTGTCATACCTTGCCAACTTTGGGCGATCGCTCTTTGTGCTTCTGGATGTAATTCTATAGTTTTTATTTTAGTTATATCTGCTATACTCCAACCACCAGCCCAAGCCGAATGGTGACGACCGGTAGCCATAAGGACTGTATGACAGATATACTGAATTTGTTCATCATCAGCCTCAAAATAATCACTTAATAAGGGTACTAAAGATTGTTTGAGAATATCCCGTGCTAAATATGCACTTTCAACAGCGTGATTAGGACGTTTGTGTTTCTTTTCGTGGTCTTTGAGTGCT
>JANMGZ010000498.1:0-2925 GCA_031374905.1 Dolichospermum sp. OTE_70_metabat_362_sub | reverse complement strand
CCCCTCTACCCCCCGAAGTTCCTAAGATGAAAGTCTGACGAATCAGGGGGGACTTCTTAACTCCTATATCTCTTAAAAGTTATCTTAATACTGTCCGTATTACTCAATACTAAAGGACAGAATTTTGATCTTCGATGAGATTTTGACAAGCATATTTTGAATAAAAAAGGTGCGAAAAATAAACATACTAATAGAAGTTTTCTTTCTAGGTAGTTGATACCTGGTAATGGAGAAAAATATGAAAGTAAAACTTTTAAATGTGCTGACCGTAAGTTTGGTAACTTTAGCATTAATTTCTCCAGGGGTAGTAGTATTTGCTATAGTTTGGGGACAACATAGAGAGTTCGTTAAAACACAGAATTTATCTTGTGAATTGCCGAAAATAAATATAGCATCTCCTCAATTAGTTCCCCAAACAAAAATTATCAATACTCAACCATCTTTAGTCAAGGTAAAAGTATCTGAAAATAATTTTCTACATCAAGTCCAAATTGCTGTAAAAAAATATAAATTAGCAACAATTTTGCAATGGTTATTTTTAGTAACACCGATTTGTATTGGTATAGGAATTATTGCTTATGACAGATATCTTGTCTACCGGGCTGCTGTATTAAAAGAACACATTGCCATGTTAGAAAAAATGTGGCAGCAAAGCATCGAACAGTAATTTTTCATCTTAATCATTCACCATAAACTAAATTATCATGACAGACGAACGCCAAACACAGTATTTTAATTTAATTGATGAACTTCTCCAATGTCCTAATGGTCAAGAACCAGAAGTTTTAGAAGCAAACCCAGAATTGATTGATTCAGGTTTTGTTCAAGCAATGTTACAAGTAGCCACAATGTTTGCTCATCAAGGTAATCAAGATGGGGCGCAATTTCTATTTTTTGTGGCTAAACAGTTAGCAAAAGAATTAGGTTTATATCCTGAAGTTTCTAATCAAGTTGTCACTCAGGAGTAATGATGCTATTGACTGCAAATGATGCCGGAAAAATATCATTAGAATTTCTTTTGGCAGATTGGAATATTGCTGATGACTATAGAGATTGGTTTACAGTGTGCAATTCTCGGTTAATGGGTGAGAGTTGGTATATTGTAGAATTGGGTGTAGAAGGATTACCTGATAGATGGTTTATGCAGGTTTATGACACAGGCATTTGTGACCCTAATTACACTTTTATTTCTCCAATTTCTGGTTCGGAAGGATATACCGATTTGAAAAGTCTACCAGATATTATTGCTGATGTTTTAGTAGCAGAACGTAATTCTCGATAGTTGAATGTTTTAGATCCCCGACTTCTTAAAGAAGTCGGGGATCTTGTATTTTATTATTAATTTTGTCAAGCTTAAATAACAATTATATGTTATACTAAATAGAGTTATGGAAGCTACAGAAGAATCAGTCAAATGATTACTGAAGACATCCTAGCCCAAGAATTTATTAGAGTCGTAAATGACTATTACCCAGCCGTGGGAGAACTCTTAGAAGGCTGTCATGTGAAAGTTATTACTTCTTTTTGGGGACGACCTGCAAAACGGTTTCAATATATAGGAATTTATTGTCGAGAAGACATAATGCCTCATGTTCAAGCCAAAAAAGAAATCCTCAGAGAATTAGCCGAACATATGGGGTTAATTCAAGTAGTTTGTTTCAATGCTAAACGATTGCTACGTGACCCTATGTCGAAGTTAAAACAGTCTGAACCTCGATTATGGTTGGAGTTGCAATTAATGGCAGCCTAATCTAATATTTGGTCAACAATGAAAACAGGACTTTTCTGCAATTACGAAAATCATCACCTAGATGCTAGACGGACTATCTTTGAGCAAGTTTTATTAGTAAAAGAAGCTGAAAGTTTAGGTTTTGAAGAAGCTTGGGTAACGGAACATCATTTTAATGAGTTCAATCTTAGCCCTTCAATTCTGCTGTTATTGGCACATTTAGCAGGTGTGACTTCCCAAATTCGTTTAGGAACTGCGGCTGTATTATTGCCATTTCACCAGCCAATTCGCGTGGCTGAAGATATCGCTACTTTGGACAATCTTTGTAGTGGGAGGCTGGCTTTTGGGGTAGCTAAAGGCGGTCCATTTCCGCAGCAAAACAAACATTTTGGGGTAACAACTCAGGAATCTCGCACGAGAATGTTAGAGTCAGTAGCATTGATTCAAAAGCTTTTATATGAGACTGACGTATCATTTAATGGCGAATATTATCAATGTGAAAATCTGACAATTCATCCCCAACCATTGCAAAAACCAATTCCGATCTATGTTGCTAGTGGTGATGATGAAGCAATTGAATTTGCTGCTAAAAATTCCTTTGGTTTAATGGGTGGTCCGCCTTTTTCTTTAGAAAGACTGAAGAAGACAGTCAATAAATATCGGGAATTCAATTCCAGTGGTGCAGAAAAGTTCCTGTTAGCCCGGTTCTTTTTTGTGGGTAAAACTCATGATGAAGCGGTAAATGAAGCATTACCTTTTATTCGCCACTTCAGCAAAGAAATGACGGCTAACTCAACTCAAGTAATGCAGAAAAGTCCTCAACAACCAGCATTTGATCGGACAAATATTTGTTTTGATGAAGACTATTTGATTGAGAATTCAATTATCGGTGATGTTAACGGTTGTCGTGACAAAATCAAGAAATTTCAGGACGAATTAAATCTCAGCACACTAGCGTTAAAACCCTCATCTTTTTCTTTGCAAAAAAATCGAGAAAGTTTGCAACGCTACAATCAAGAGGTGCGGAATTATGTCTAACTTTCTTTACTTCCTCCTGATGATTTACCTCCTATTAAGGTGACAAAAGAGGATGGAATACTACATTTAGAGTTGGAACAGTCTATTAGTAGATGCTTTTTTTATGCGTGCGATCGCATTACCCAAGTATTACTATCTAATTGTCAGTGGTACATGAC
>JANMGZ010000284.1:0-1679 GCA_031374905.1 Dolichospermum sp. OTE_70_metabat_362_sub | reverse complement strand
GCTCTTTTATCTGGGTAAACCACATAATAATTATAAGTACCAGTTATGCCATAAAAAAATCGATAATCTGATTTAAAGTAAAAAGAGTCCCTTCCTTCAAATTTATTATAGAACTCATTTGCCTTTTCCGTACGAGCAAACGGGCTTCCGGTAAACCAGTGGTATGTTTTTTTAGTCCATATCTCACTTGCATTATTAATCATTTTAGTAAGTTTATTTTCATCTACGTTCTTCCATAGCTTTTTATACTTTTTATAGGTTTCATCCACTTCATCCTTGTAATTACTATTATCGATTGCTTTTTCATTAGTAATAGGATCTACTGTTACCGTAACTGCCGGAAAATTATTTAAGATAGTTGCTAAAGGGGTTCCAGCAGCAATTGCCAGCCCTGGGTTGTTCAATATCTTTTTAATAAAGTGAATAAGTATAGCTTCCTGGCTACCATTAAGGGATGCTGGCAAAGGCAATGGAACAACAGGGTCTGTATATACACTTGCTGCAGCCAAGTGATGTTCTCTCAATATTGCAATCGCTACAATTGTGTCTTTGAGGGCAGCAGAATTGTGTATAACAATCTTGTTCTTAGCATTTACTATTAATGAGTTTGGATTTGCTATTGCGGGAACACCATACTTGGCCCCACTACAAGCAGGAATAAAATGAAAAGACGGTTTAAATTCGTAAGCAGTATTAAAACTATTGAAGCCACTGAAAATACTAAAGTTCCGGTCGGTTACCCCTCCTTTAAATTCAAAACTGAACAGGTCCCAAGGGATTTTTTCTTTTTTGGGTTGAAACAACCCGGAAATAGTTGCTTCTGGTTTAGATACATCTACTTTTATTCCGCTTACCGGCGTGGCTTCCCCAATAATGGCATAAGTAATATCATTAACTATCATTTTATTAAATGCCTTAGAAGGCAATGGTTTAGGTATCACTCCTTGTCCTGAACCTGAAAGAGCAAAAAGCAGTAATGTGAATAAGGCAAATGTTTTCATCGCTGATTGAAAGGTTTATATGTTAATCAAAAATTGTTTCTATAACGCTTCTAATATCCGGTATCTTAAAAATATCTACAACCGTATTTTCACCCTTCTTTCCAAGTAACGACTACCCATAGCCTTGCAGCGCCAGCCGGGCCGTTGCGTGTTACGGAGATAAATAAATCTTCATTAAATCCCTCGTCTTACGTAACGGCCCTACCTCACTCACTTAGCCCGGGAGGAGAGGTTGGTGTGAAGTATAATTTCTGCTGTCTCTGTTGCTGAAAGTCCTGTTGTGTCAATTTGAAATTCTGTGTCGTACTTTAATTTTATTATATCGTCATTTAACCGCTTGGAAATTTCGAAATCCCTAAACTCTCCGTTTGAACGCAACTCTAATCTTTTTCTTAACTCATCATCACTACTAAACAATGCAAATAGTTTTATTGAAAAGTGAAGTCCGCCTTTAGAATAAAACAAAGACCTTAGCGTTTAGAAATACCCATGTGAATCCAATTAAAAAACTCGCCTCCCAAACTGCAATCTACGGGCTTAGCAGCATCCTCGGAAGATTTTTGAATTATCTTTTAGTGCCGCTATATACCTATTCATTTAATACAGGGGAATATGGTGTCGTGTCAGAGTTTTATGCTTACACAGGTTTTCTTGGAACGCTGTTAGTGTTCGGCTTTG
>JANMGZ010000497.1:0-3159 GCA_031374905.1 Dolichospermum sp. OTE_70_metabat_362_sub | reverse complement strand
TTAATTTCATGGGCAATTCCAGCAACTAAATGCCCTAAACTCGACATTTTTTCTGCGTGCAGTAGTTTAGATTGAGTTTGTTTAAGTTCTTGTAAAGTTCTTTCTACCTGCTCTGTTTGTTGCCTTAATTGCTCCCTTGATTGCAAAAGAATTGCTTCTGTTTGTCTGCGTTCATAATTTTCAACCCGTAGCTGTTCAATTCGTATTTTTAAGGCTTTGTTTGCTTCATCAAGTGCAGCTTGCGTTAGTTTTCGCTCAGTAATATTTGTTAAAGAGCCACTAATTTCTCCCAGAGCCTCAGCACGGGCTGACAATTCTATCCAGATAATTTCTGAATTTTGATGGTGAAACCGTAATTCCCAACAGGCAAGATTCTTTTGGATATGCAATTCAGTCAGGAAATTGAGCCAAATATGTCGATCTTCTGGATAAACATAGGCATCTAGTGGGTGATTTAAGCATTCGGACGTACTATACCCTAAAGTTAGCGTCCAAGCCTTATTTAAAAGGATCAAATTCCCTGATTTATTACACTTAAATACAATTTCTCTTAAGTTCTCAACTAACTCCCGATAACGTCTTTCTGATTCTGAAATCTCTTCTATTAAACGGTATTGAATCTGAGTATGCAGTTCAGTATCAGTTAAAAACTCAGGTTTCATAGAAATGTATCAACTTTTTTATTATTAATTAATTGGAAAGTTTTTATACCTGAAAGTAAATAAAAGCGTTGCCTATTTACGGCACGAATTAAAAGTTAAAATTATCTAGACTTCGTTCAAAGTTAGCAACGCCAAAATACATTTATTCTTTTCAAATAGAAACTTTTATTGCTAAATCGCTAAGTAATTCTGTGTGAGTCATTACTTCTGCGTAGAGCGGAAAAATAGTAGTAGTGTAAAATCCTTGCTCAAAGACTGTCCGAGCCGAAGTGCAATCTGAGAGAATGATGACGCGATAACCTTTTTCATGGGCAGAGCGACCTGTAGAATCTATACATATAGATGTTACAGCACCCGCTATCACAACATCTGTAATTCCTCTTTCTTTGAGAACTTCATCAAGATTAGTATTGATAAAAGCATTAAATCCCCGCTTCCCAGGTACTTCCCGAATTCTGTCTTGGAAAGGTTGTAGCTCTTGAATTGGTTTTGAACCCGGAGTCCCCATTTGAAAAGCGTTGACTTCTTTAATTGTCTTGAGAATCCCAATCGGCTCGATTAATTCCTCATAATCAGGTGTAAAGAATATGGGAGTTGTTATAATCAGTGTCAGTGTAGGAGCGAGATACTCAAGAAGATGAACTGTATTTTCTATGACGTTTGTTACCTTGGATGATTCCTCAATTACTCCGTAGAGAATTCCATCTGGGGAAAAGTAGTCGTTTTGATAGCCAATGAGAATAAGTGCCGTTTTCTGAGATTCCATATAGTGTACGGAGTTATAGTATTTAGTAGTCTACCGTAAATAAGAAAGACTGATAATTATTTACACCAATCTACTTACTATAATATAGGTTTTTCAAAAAGTAGCAAAGCCAAGATAAAATCCATAATGAAAATTGCTACCCAAGTAGTGACAACAGCCGTTGTTGCTGATTCTCCTACTTCCTTTGCTCCCCCTTGGGTTGTCAGTCCCCAACTACAGCCATTCACAGAGACTATCATCCCAAAAATTATCCCCTTAAGTAAAATAATAAAAATATCTGATGGTAATAAAAAACTTCTCACTGATTCTAAAAATATTTCAGGAACGACTTGATAAAATTGTGCCGCAGCAAAAGCCCCTCCTATGATACCTGTGACGACAGCAAAAATCATCATTACAGGCAGCATTAAACAGCAAGCAATGACTCTAGGCAAAACTAGATAATCAATAGGATCTGTTCTGAGTATATATAAAGTGTCAATCTGCTCTGTCACTCGCATTGCTCCTAATTCTGCGGCAAAAGCTGAACCAACTTGTCCAGCGATAATACTAGCAGTTAAAATCGGGGCTAATTCTCGACAAAATGCTAAAGCAAATGCACCACCAACAGAATCTACAGCCCCAAATCTCACTAATTCTCTAGCGGTTTGAATAGTGAAAATCATCCCGGCAAAACCACTAACTAGCAAGACTGGGGGGAGGGAAGCCGGTCCTGCTGTGACTGTATGTTCTAATATCTTGCGATAGTAGGTTTTTCCGCGCAGGAAATGCAGTAAAATTTGACCGAACAACAGGAATGCTGACAAACAGCGAATTAACCAAGATTGCTCTAAATTTCTTTTTGGTTGCAAGTTTAGGGCCACTAAATTGAATTTTTGTGATTGAGAATTATGACAACTTAAGTTTCTACAAACAAGGTATTCCAATCACTAATTGCATTTCTTTGAGCAGTTAATAATTGTTGTATACCTTGTTCGGAAAAATCTAACATTTGATTCAATTGATGACGGCTAAAACTTCCGGCTTCTGCTGTTCCTTGAACTTCAATAATTCCCATTTTCTGATTCATGACTACATTAAAATCCACATCTGCGGCTACATCTTCAACGTAGTTAAGATCCAAAAATGGTTCACCCTGCAACAAGCCTACAGAAACTGCGGCTATTTGTCCACATAAAGGCGATCGCTCTAATACTCCCTGCTGTAATAATTCAGAAATAGCATGAGCTAAAGCCACAAAACCGCCTGTAATAGCCATTGTCCGCGTTCCTGCGTCAGCTTGTAATACATCTGCGTCCACAGTCAGTGTCCGTTCTCCTAAAGCCTCAAAATCTAATGCCCCTCTTAAACTTCGTCCAATTAACCGTTGAATTTCCTGTGTTCTTCCCGACAATTTCATTAATTCCCGTTCGTTGCGTTTTTGGGTAGCAGAAGGCAACATTCTATATTCAGCCGTTAACCAACCTTTACCACTACCAGTCAAAAATCTAGGTACTCCTTCCGCGACACTGACAGTACACAGAACCTGAGTATCACCACATTTAGCCAAAACAGAACCAGGTGCAAAGCGGGTGAAATTAGGGTAAAAACTATGGGGACGGAGTTCACCGGGTGTTCTACCGTCAGGACGCTGCCAAGCCATTGAAATTGCCTCAAAATTTTTACTTACTGCCTTATAGATTACCCCAGGATGACCGATGAATAGGGGGCAAAACAATTCAAAATTCAAAA
>JANMGZ010000265.1:0-6488 GCA_031374905.1 Dolichospermum sp. OTE_70_metabat_362_sub | reverse complement strand
CTTAAGAACGCCGACCTAACTGCTGCTTAGTTTCTGCTTCTTTTTCCACGATTCAACAACACTGGGCCTCTCAAAGATGTTGGGTAATTTTCTCTTGCCTTCTTTTCATTGCTGCTAAATGCCAGTTAGTCCAAACTCAAGAAAGTTTCTCTTGCCTCTTGCCTCTTGTCTGTTCCCTACTCCCTAAATCTATGATGTTATCCCTTGGTATTGACTTTGGCACTTCTGGCGCACGAGGTGTGGTAATTGATCAAGAAGGCCGCATTCTGTCGGAAATGCGTCATCATTGGCAGTCTGAGACTGTTGATTGGGTGAACTGTTGGCAACAGGCTTTATGGAGTCTATTATGGCAAATTCCGGGGGTATTAAGGGGGAAAATCGGAGCGATCTCTATTAATGGGACTTCTTCCACGATTTTGCTGACTGATGAGGCTGGAGAGCCTGTGGACGTGCCGCTATTGTACAATGATGGTCGGGGAGCAATGGCTTTAGAACGATTAAGCCAGGTTGCACCACTTAACCACACGGTGTTAAGTGCTACATCTAGTTTGGCGAAACTCCTCTGGATGCAACAATTGCCTGATTTTGGAAAAGCTAGATATTTATTGCATCAAGCTGATTGGCTGGGGTTTCTCTTGCATGGAAAGTTAGGTATTAGCGATTACCACAATGCGTTGAAACTGGGTTATGACGTGGAAAAATTGCAATATCCCGAATGGTTGGAACAGTTACAAATTCCCCTCCAGTTACCTCAAGTCTTCGCACCGGGTACAGCTATTGGTGAATTACTTCCCCAGATTGCGGCTGAATTTGGCTTTAAAAACGATTGTTTGCTGGTTGCTGGGACAACGGATAGTATTGCGGCTTTTCTAGCCAGTGGAGCTAAATTTCCGGGGGAAGCGGTAACTTCTCTGGGTTCAACTTTGGTACTAAAACTTTTAAGTCGTCATAGAATCGAAGATGCACGATATGGAATTTATAGCCATCGGTTAGGAGATTTGTGGTTGACTGGAGGTGCTTCTAATACTGGAGGGGCTATTTTAAAGCATTTTTTCAGCGATGTTGAGTTGGTGAGGTTAAGTGCAGAAATTGATCCCACTCAAGCCAGTGTGTTAGATTATTATCCATTATTGAAACCAGGCGATCGCTTTCCCATAAATGATCCTCAGCTATTACCCAGACTAGAACCACGTCCAGATCAAAATAAAGAATTTCTGCATGGTTTATTAGAAAGTATGGCTAAAATAGAAGCACAAGGATATGAACTATTACAAAATCTCGGTGCAGATCCTTTAACTCATATTTACACTGCCGGTGGTGGTGCTGCTAATTCTACTTGGACAGCTATTCGTCAACGTTATTTAAAAGTACCAATTGTTTCATCAAAAAATACAGAAGCAGCTTATGGAACAGCACTTTTAGCAATGAGAAAAATTAGTTGAAAATTAAATATGATCAAGTCTAATAATAGAATAAGATTTGAAGAATAATTAACCGCAAATGAACGCAGATGAATTAATGAATTTCATAATTCTGTGCAGGTTTACATAAAACTGTGATAAGAAGATCAAATAACTAAATCGTTTATTGGCATCATTATGAACTTAATTACCAAGCTATTTTCTCAAATTCGCAGTTTCCCACAAATCTTTTTTTTCATTCTCCTTATTACCAGCTTGTTAGCTTGTGGTTTAAATGTAACTGAAAATAGTACATCTGCAAATGCTAAAAATCCAGAACAGTCACGGTTAAACCAAAATACTTTACCTAAATCTATTTCTCAAGCGTTGCTAAGGGATGCTTCTAGAGTTTCTAGGGTGAAAATTCCTAATTTACAAATTACTCAAGTTACAGCTACTAATTTTAGTAATCCCTGTATTTTCAAATTTGGAGAAGTTTGCACAAAGGAATATAATCCTATTCCTGGTTGGGTTGTAATTGTGCAAGTGAAAGAACAATCTTGGACTTATCATGTCAATAAATCCGGTTCACAAATTCTTTTAGATCCGAAAATTAGCAATAATCAATTACCGAAAAAGATTGCTAATGTGGTTTTAAGTGATGCTTCTAAACGTTCTGGTTTAGCAGTAAATTCTTTAAAAATCATCCAATCAACCCAAAAAACTTTTAGTAACTCCTGCGTTTTTAATTTCGGTGAAGTCTGCGCTCAAATATTTGATCCTATCCAAGGTTGGGAAGTGATTGTCAAAGTTAAAAGCCAATCATGGACTTATCATGTAGATATAACTGGTGTAAGCATGGTTCTAGATCCTCAAATCACTAAGATTTAAGAATCAAACACATTTTAATAATTCTTCCTTAAACTCAGCCGCAGTTTGAAAAGGAATTTTTGGCTTTTATGTTAAGGCCAAATCTATCACTTTTGCTAATTTTTCAGAAATACTACTATCACGAACAAATCTTACTACCTCAGTTGTGGATTGGCGCAATTGTAGTCATGGATAATTTACCTGTACATTATGCCGAAAAGGCAAGAGTTTTGATTGAATCTGTTGGAGCAAAGGTTAAATTTTTACCTCCATATTCCCCTGATTTATCACCCATTGAATTATGTTGGTCAAAGTTAAAAGAAATCTTACGTTCTGCTCCCATCTCGTAGTTTTGATGCTCTTGATGAGGCAATTACTATGGCGGTTAATGCTATTACTGATGAAAATGCTCTCAATTGGTTTAATCATTGTAGATTGTTTTTTGACCCTATTTAGATAGCTATTTTTGTACTGGACTTGATCGCAAACTGCTGTAAAAACACTTCAATGTCCTCAATACAATTCAGATTAAATTACATTTCGTTCCCCTAAAAAAATGATCTTCTACGAAATTGGTGAATAAATGCCTCTTAATTTATTTCTCTATTTTTATTTTACAGTTTTCTTCATCAATTCCTGAACTTGAGCCGCCACTAAAGGATCTGGATCTGTTTTTAAGTAGGGAAGAATTTCTTGGACAACCTTGCTAGAAACCACACTCAAATAGGATATAGCTGCTTCTCTCACAAAGCCTGTAGGGTGGCGCAAAGTCACTAAAATTTGATCAGAACTAACTCGGATATGGGCAGCTTGGGCAAAATGAAAACAGCAAGCTAAACACCAATCAGAGAGAAAGTTACCAATGGTAATTAACTGACGCAAACGATTAGCAATGATAGTTAATTCCTGTTCATTATTTCCTGACATTGTTTCCTGTTCCACAATTCCATTTTCTACAAGATACCGCAGTTTTTCCTCTGGTGGACGGCGATCTAAAATATGCAGCAATATGGATTTAGATGATAACTTGACGGTATGGTCTAGTATTTCTAAACCTCTGGCTAAACTTACTACTGATTCAGATTGAATATTTAAGGTTGCAGCTTGGATTTTAGCTGGAGAATAAAGTAATTTTAGTAGTAATAACAATCTATCTTTAACATCAATTTCTACTTCTAATAGTGCGGTCTTCAATAATTCACCAATAGAAATAAATCTCTCATTAGTATGAGAATTGTCTAGAGAATTAATTAGTTGTAAATCTATATAAGCCGCATAAATTTCTCCTAAGAATCGCAATTCTTCTTTAATTAAAGCTTCTATTCTACTTTCATCTAACATCAGCACAACATTTTGATTTTCTGAATGTTGGCCAATTTTGATTAAGCTACGCAAAATATATTCCCTTGTACTACCCCAAGATGTTTCTAAATTTACCCATAAACTTTCCTGTGCTTCGATAGTACCGATTTGAGCAATAGTGCGCCAAGCGTGCATTCGCACTACTTCAGGTTTATAAATATTAGTCGCTAGTTTTAATAACAAAGGGAGTCCATTGTTTTCTAATCGCACTAAAGAATTAATAGCGGTAGTCCGGGTAGACTTATAAGATAGTGCTGCCAATAGTATCGTATAGTATTGTTCTAACCTGGTTTCGGCAATCATTTCCAAAACAGCACAGCGCACTCGCAAAGATTTATCTGTTAATAAGCTGGGAATATGTACTCGTAATTCTTGTAAATCTACGGATTCTCTCAGAGCTTTCACAGCGTTAATCCGTTCTCTCTCCTGGGAGTGAGTTAACATCTGCCGCATGGTATTTGTGGCGGCTATTCTTTGGTTAGTTGTTCCCTGACGTAGCAGCAAGGCGGCCGAAGTAGCCCGAATCAATGAATGATATTGAGGATGTATATACTTTTCCAATAGGCTTAAATCAGGATTAACATCAGCCAACCAAACGTAACGTAAGGCTAGGGCAAATACCTCTGGATCAAATGTTGCTGGAGACTGTTCTAATAGGGGACTAACTGCATTCAAATATGCTGGGTTTGCACCTGCTAACAGCATTACTTCTAGGCTTTTAGATTGTAAAGTCGCTGGTAGTTGTCCGAGTAATGGGGCTAAAACCTGGGCTGCTCCCTGGAGATCAATTTGGGCTAAAAGTTCAACACAAGCACCTTTATCGGCTGTATTTCCGGTTTCAGTTAAGGCTTTAACTACTCCCTGTTGAAATACTCGTAATCCGACAGTAGCAGCACTGACTTCTCCTCTTTCCGCACTTAAAACTAATAAATCAACGTAGCGCGATCGCAATTTCCAGACTACTTGTAAACAACTGGCAGCGATAATCACTGTTTCTCCCACAAATACCCATTTTTGCAAGGAGGTAGGGACGTATTGTTCCACAAAAAACAAAGTGATAAAAATTGCTAATCCCGTTAAACCACTGGAGATGGCTTCTGCTGTACCACCGGATAGTGTTTGTATCCAACTGCGAATTTCTTCAGGAATAGGTTGATATAAAACTGGTCCACTACTGACAACAAAGGTATAGCGCAGGAGTTCATCACAGAATTTCAAGCTGACTAAGCCCCAAAAGACGGTTTGCGCTTGAATAGAAGGAAAGAAACTCAAAAGAGCGATCGCTGATGGTAATAAAAATCCTACAGTGATAGGTAACAGTGCCGCCGTTGAAAATACGCCAATCTTTTCAATTAAGCGACTAGAAACAAACCATTGAGTAAATAATTCACACACTCCCACAATCCCACCAAACAGCCCCAAAAAACTAGCCAAATCCTGATTACCAAAGTTAGCATTAAGTTCTCTGAGATATTGAAAATCTATTAACAAGCCCATCACTTGCAACAGGGCTACAAAAATAAACAAATACCATACATAACGCCTCAGAGGAGTTTGCAAGCGCCGATGCCGAGTACCCTGTTCTTCAGGAGTATCTCTTTGAGGTGTACCAGGAAAAGAACCCCGATATTTATAAGTTAAAAGAAATAAAATTCCCGAACCACACAGAACCACCAAACAGGCAAGCATAATCACCTGATTCAGCGCCATGACTTTCACCAGTGCGGGCAAACTAAAACCACTGATGACATCTGCTACCAATAAACCACTACTAACTAATGGATAAGTGCGTTTAATTTCTCGAATATTGAATAATTGATTAGCAACAATTGAAGTATTTAGATCATTAACTACATAACAAGCATCTACCCACAATCGGAGTATAAAAATAATCACCATTGCGATCGCTGGAATATTTATTCCCCAACGCAATAATACTAGTAAAAATAAAGGCACGATCATACAAGGGACAATCGCCACAATCACCCAACGTAAAGGGAAAATTCTTTGTAACCAGGAAAATAAACCTACCAATCCTGCACCAAGTACAGCACTAGCGATATAGATCCAAGGTAGTTGACCTGCTCCATATTGATCTAAAAATAGGGCGACAGTGCTATCTTCTGCCCATCGTAATCCCACGGCTACAGTTGTGTAAAAAGCAAACATCATCCAAGTGCGTTCAACTTCTTCCGGCCGGAGATTCACCCACTGAAGCAGTTTTGCTAAAATGCCTCGATTGCCAGTAAACCCGTGATTTTTAGATTCCATACAGTTTGATTGTCTGGGGTAGCTAAGTAAAAATAACTATACTTTTGTCAGGATAATGCAAGAGAGAATAGAATCAAATGATTAAGGCAAGGACGGAGGGCAACTAATCCGGGCAACCACGGGGGGTTTGCCCCTACGGTTTTATAACATAGTAAAAGTCCTGAACAACCGAGTATTATCTTTCCCACTCAGCCGTCAGGACTATCATTTTGGAATAAATTGACAAGAATCTACTTGTGGATGAATGCTGAGGGCAGGGGAAAAATATCCCTGGTGTCAATTTTAGATATTATTATTAACTAATCTATACAGCATTCATTACCAGGTTGTTGACAAAATTATTTTTTGGGTGAAATCAGCATCATCATATTTCGCCCTTCTTTCTTAGGTGCTTGCTGAAGTTCACCAAAAGGCTCTAAGTCTGTAGCCATCCGTTTAAGTAAGGTTTCTGCCAAGTCACTGTGTTGAATTTCCCGACCTCGGAACATCACAGTAGCCTTAACTTTATCGCCATCTTTGAGGAAGCGTTCGGCTTGTTTGACGCGCACATTATAGTCATGTTCTTCTATTTTGTAGCGCATTTTC
>JANMGZ010000247.1:0-2694 GCA_031374905.1 Dolichospermum sp. OTE_70_metabat_362_sub | reverse complement strand
TAAGGCTTTACTAGCGGCTAAAAGTAATTTAATTCCGTAGCGGTGTCGGAATATTAAATCAATTAATTCATGGCAGTGAGTTTTTAGCTCTTGTCTGTGCCTCATTAATTTATCTTCGTTTACACATTTTTTCATGATTGTCAGTTGTCAGTTGTCAGTTGTTAATTGTCCTTTGTTTAAATGCCACTGACAATTAACGTATTTTTCTGGACAAGCCTAGTTTTAATTCTTCGTGTCGGGTTAAAGATTGACAATCAGCACACGCTACGATTCCTTCAACGCCTTTACCTTTAACTTGAATATGTTCTAGACACCAATCTAAATGTGCAATTACTTGGCATAGTCTTTTGCTTCCTAATTCCCCAAACCCTTTAAACCTGGAATCCTTGTAGTAAACATAAGAACCAATGGGGAATTTCTTGTTTCTTTCAGCAATTACAGCCTCTACATTGATTACTTCGACTTCGCTCAGTACAAGAAATTCTTCTGCTTTTTCTGTCTCAGTATTGGCAACTTCTCCTGATTGTTGCAACTCTTGTAATTGTGATGGTACAGATTCACCCATCACAGTAGCTTCAACCTCAATTACAGCAGTAGTTTTAGGCACTTCTATAACTACCTGTGTGATGGGTTGTGATGGGTCAGAAGCCAAATTTTCTTGTAAGGCTGTACCAGTATTCATACTTAGAGTATTTTTTATGTTCTCATTCTCAATTGAATAATTGTCAATTTTGCCATCACACCCATCACAGGCTTGTTTTAAAATGGGTCTAGCCATCACATTATCCATCACCGACCCATCACACGACCCATCACATTTTTCTGATTCAGTATTAAAATTGCTATTATTTGGTTCTAATTCAGACAACTTTGTGATTAATGTAGAAATGTCATCATCGCTACCTGTTCTTATTTTGATGCCTTCAAAATAAGACCCTTTTCTATCTGTTCCTTTGGAAATTGGCAACTTTAACTGTGCCTGTAACAAATCAAGTAACAAACTGGTGAAACGTTTCTGAGATAACGGATTTGTGCCTGTGTTTTGCGCGTATTGACAATAGTTAGGATAAAGCCAAGTATTAGCGTTGCGATATGCAGTCCAGGATTCAGATTGACTCATATCACCTGTTGTAAATCTGATTTGTTGGGCAATACCTACATAATTTCTATATCCAGTTTCTTGTACAAGTTCTTCATCTGCCCAAGCTGCTAAAGGATTAGTTTCTGTTAGCATGGTTGCTTTTTGCTGACAGAGTAATTGGGAAGCTTCACAGTGATTTTTTAGAAGTTCCTTAGCACGAACTTCACCCATACTCAAAACCCAGTTAAGAAGCCCTGGGATATATCCGGCAAACTCCCCAAACATTTCGCCATTAGTCCGAAAATCTAGTAAAACACGCTGGTCTTTACGCTCAACCTGCTGATCAAACCGGACACCAATCCGACGACGTTCTGTGCCAGATGTATAATCTGATGATGAGATCGCCTCATTACCAGCAATAATTATCATCCCAGGATATATAAAACCTGATGTAGATTGTTTACCCTTGACTTCGTAGGGAATTAAATCAGAACCAGTCATAGCTTTAAGTATTGAAACCTCACCTGCAAATCTTTCTGAGTCAGTGATCACACATAGGCGTTTACCTTTGAGTGAAGCAGATTCAAAGTTAGATTTTTCCAGTTTTTGCAGTTTTGTAGAGTGGGTGTTTCTAAGTCCTACAAGTGCTTGTGCTAATCGTGTATAAGTCCCCTTACCAGTCCCACCCTTGCCGATGATTTCTAAATATTGTTGCCACTCTGATTTACCACTGGCGACAGCATAAAGATAAGCCCGTAAAACATCTATAGTCCCCTGATCTTGAACTTGAGAATTAAACCAGTCAATAATCGGTTGACAAGTTGCGATCGCAGAATATTGATAGGGTAAACACCAAGTCAATCTGTTTCCTGGACAATGCGATGTGAGTTCAAGAGTTGTGGGATTTAGTAATCCATTAGTCATGGGAATAAAACCCGTAATTTCATCCCATTCTTTGACGGCTAATTTTGCTCTTAATTTGCGCTCGACTCCCGAAGTGAACCCGTGTGAGATAGGGTGAGGTCTACCATATTTGTCACAGAAATAATACTTGTAAGGTTTAATTTCTGTTTCACAAATCAATGAGACAGCATCAGAGGTTTCTAATCCCCAAATACCCTCAATGTTTGCAGAATATCTGTACCATTGTTCTTCCTCTACATTCCAAGCCAATTGATCACGATACTTTTCAGCCACCAAATCCGAAAATTCAGCTTCACACCAGGACTCAATAATTGATCTATGATTACCACCATTACCCCCATATTCAATAAATTCAGCATCCCAGTTGACAAGTTTTTCAGTGAATTTATCAGCAGTTTGTCCTATCAGCCGGTTCATTATTGCAATGAACTGTTCACGACTCCAATCCCCATTAGCTGCTACCCAGTCGGCAATATCGCCTTTTTCTGGCATTTCTTCCCAAAGTTCCAACGGGTTCAGGATGAGACAAGGAAATTGGATTTTGGCTGCTGCGTTGGCGATCGCTAATGCCTTTTTCGCTGCACTGATCGGTCGGTGACATAACGAAGTGTACGGCAACACCCGCTTCACTTCTTCGACCGTCGTTAAACCTAGCAGCACTTTCTCGATCGCCGCATCCCGAAACGAGA
>JANMGZ010000220.1:0-4164 GCA_031374905.1 Dolichospermum sp. OTE_70_metabat_362_sub | reverse complement strand
GTCCGAGTAACAAGATGAGTTAGAGCTTTTTACTCGGACTCACCCAGCTAACCAAGTAATTTTACTAGAAAATGATTGGGGGGGTTCAGTCTACTTCATTATGAGTGGATGGGTTAAAATTCGCACATATAATTTAGATGGAAAAGAAGTAACGCTAAATATTATTGGCAGAGGAGAATTATTTGGAGAAATGGCAGCGCTAGATGAAGTTCCCCGTTCTACTGATGTTATTACTTTGGCATCGACAACGATTGCGAGTATACCTGCTCAAGATTTTGTCAATTTGTTGCAAACAGAATCTTTAGCGGGGATGAGACTAGCGCAATTAATGGCTAAAAGATTGCGACAAGTCAACAGAAGATTGCGGTTACGGGAATCAGATAGTCAATCACGGGTGGCTGATACTTTACTATTTTTGGCGGAGGGGCAAGGAAAACAAGACAATACAGGCACGGAAATTCCTAATTTACCTCACCGGGAGTTGAGTAGTTTAAGTGGATTGGCACGAGAAACTGTGACAAGAGTCCTGACAAAACTAGAAAAAAAGGGTTTGATTATCAGAGATCAAGATAGAATTCATATTCCCGATTGGTCAGCGTTGGAAAAAACCATAGTTTAATTTAGTTACCTGGTATGAGTATTGTTGATTCCCTATCAGAAGAGCCAGAGCAAGATTCATCTCCTGAATCTCCTCCCCAACCGCAATTACAGTACCAACCTCTTAAAATTGAGAGTACCTTGAGGCTGGTGGAAACGGCTTTTTTAGCAAGTACGGCGAGTTTAATTTGGTTTATTAATTTTTATTTTCCTTTGGGTCCAGTATTGCGGGTATTTTTTCCCATTCCTATTGCTTTGGTGTATTTACGTTGGGGTAAACGAGCAGCGTGGATGACAGCCCTCACTTGTGGGTTGCTTTTATCTGTGTTGATGGGTCCAGTTCGCAGTTTGTTATTTGTCATGCCTTTTGGCTTGATGGGTGTGCTTTTAGGGGCGACTTGGTATCGCCGTGTCCCCTGGATTGTTTCGATCACGTTAGGGACGTTGTTAGGGACGCTAGGTGTGTTTTTTCGGCTGTGGTTCTTGTCTGTGCTATCAGGGGAAGATTTGTGGGTTTATGTAATTAATCAAGTGACGGAAATTATTGAATGGATTTTTTTAAAATTGGAATTGTTAATGACTCCCAATTTATTATTTATTCAATTAGGGGCGCTCGCTCTTATTCTTTTCAATAATTTTATTTACTTGTTTATTGTCCATCTTACTGCTTGGTTACTTTTAGATCGCTTAGGAAATCCTATTTCCCGTCCACCTCATTGGGTGCAGATGTTAATGGATTATGAGTAGTCAGAACTATGATTTTTTTGATTAATTTGATGAAGATGATTAATTATAAAAATCATAAACATAAAAATCACAGTTCAGATATGATTAATATTTACACACAAGTTCCCCAGGGCGAGGCATGGTTAAATCGCTATCGCGGTAGTTTACCACTGTTTGCCTGTATTTTAGGATTTACAGAAACTGGTTTAATTCCTGGTATTTCTGCCGCTGGTTTGACTCCAGAAGATCGCCAATATACGGCTTGTGCTGATGCTGAATTTCTCTATTACGGTGCTGAACACCAACCTAATTACCCTCTCCCTCCTTTGACTTCGGGGGCTTCTCCTGTGCTGATTTCGCGGGCGGTGGTGGCTAATTTAAATATCCCCGTTTACTTGTTTAATGCGGGATTGCTACATACTCCACCTGTGCCATTAATTGATTTAGGCGGTGCGCCGGCGAGGTGTTTAAGTCAGGGTGCGGCTATGGATATAATTACGGTTAAACATTTACTAGCCCAAGGATTGCGTTGGGGTGATCAATTAAGTTCTCAATTAGATTCTCATGGGTATTTAATTTTAAGTGAGTGCGTTGTCGGTGGCACAACAACGGCTTTGGCAATTTTAACGGGTTTGGGAATTGATGCTGTTGGTAAGGTTAACAGTAGTCATCCTGTGTGTAATCATGGGCAAAAATGGGATTTGGTGCAAACTGGGTTGGCAAAAATGCCCTTGTCAGTTGATCCTTTAAAACTTTTGGCTGCGGTAGGTGATCCCATGCAAGTGGTAGTAGCAGGAATGGCGATCGCTGCTAGTCGGAGTTGTGGGGTATTATTGGGTGGAGGTACACAAATGTTAGCAATTTATGCTTTAATTCAAGCGATCGCTCACACATACTCTTTATCTTGGCAACCCGCAGAAATTGTCATCGGTACAACTCGTTGGGTAGCAGAAGATCCGACGGGGGCGACAGTTGATTTAGCCCAGAATTTAGGCAAAAATAGCCTTCCTCCATTGTTAGCTACACAATTGAGTTTTGCTAATTCTCGATATTCCCAACTTCAAGCTTATGAACGGGGATTTGTCAAAGAAGGTGTTGGTGCGGGTGCAGCTTGTATCGCTGCTTCTTTAAGTCAAAATTGGCAACAAAATCAGCTATTAGCCGCTATTGAAGCCCAACTTGAGCAACTTAGCACCAATTAAGAAACTCTCTGTCTGAGTAACTGTTCTTCTAAGGCTGCAATCCGGTGATATGCGGCGGTTAACTGAGTTGTTAGCCGTTGAATTTGAATTTCTGGGGTTATTTGTCTATCTATAGTTTGATAGCTCATTTCTGCAACACCATCAAGCAAAATATCTTTATGCTTAAATTCTTTTAATTCATCCACTGACTGTTTTTTTTCCAGATAATGTTCTATGACTGGTAATTGCTGCAAAGATGAATCTGACAAGGCTTGAGATAGCCGCATATCCAGCCTTTCAATTACTACATAGATATCATTAACTTTCTGGCTCAATGTGAAAATTTGTTTTTCTAAAGATTCCATTTAATACCTGCATCGAAAAATATTTTCTCTATGTTATTCACTTTACTGACGATATTCGATATACTTAGGAATTATTTAACTTTTCGCTAAGGCGATCGCTAAATTTTTAGACTAAATCAATACCTTCACCATTTTTTGTGGGTTGGATTAAGCAACAACGCAACCCAACGTACTTACTGGGTTTTATCCTAGCGCATGATTTACGCCACGCGACGCTATCACAGATAACTTTTTCAGCAAGCCCTATCTAGACACTTTTGGGTCAAAATGATTTAGGATTGCTATACTTACCAACAGCAAAATCAATGGATCGACGATCTTTTTTATTAGGTACAAGTACCTTAGCACTTGCCCAATTCATGACTGGATGTGGCACAAATCAGCAACCACCTTTAAATGTACAGTTATTAAAAGATTCTATCCCTGGTCAGGTAGTTAATCAGTTTCGGAAAACTGTAACTGAAGGGGGAAAGTTAAAATTTACCCCAATTAATCAACTTGAGGATTTATTTAAATTATTACAAACTTGGCAGCAACCGCCAACTAATAATCAACAAGAATGGACTCGTTATTTACCATTTAATCAAAATAAAAAATCACCCACTGCCAATTTAGTCACATTGGGAGATTATTGGTTACAAGCAGCAATTAATCAACAACTAATTCAACCTTTAGAAACAGCAAATATCAAAAATTTAGCTAACTTAAATGAAAAATGGCAACAAATAGTTAAGCGTGATGCACAAGGTAAAATTTGGGGTGTTCCTTATCGGTGGGGGAATACGGTAATTATTTATAATCAAGAAAAGTTTCAAAAATTAGGTTGGAAACCTACAGATTGGAGTGATTTATGGAGGACTGAATTGAAAGACAGGATTTCTTTACTTAATCATCCTCGAGAAGTGATTGGTTTGGTTTTGAAGAAATTAGGAAAATCTTATAATACAGAAAACATCACTCAAATCTCTTCATTAGCAGCAGAATTACAAGCATTAAATCAACAAGTTAAATTTTATGATTCTACCAACTATCTAGAACCATTAATTACTGGAGATACTTGGTTAGCAGTTGGTTGGTCTCATGACATTATCCCAGTTATAAGTCGTTATCGAAAATTTGCCGCCGTTGTTCCCAAATCAGGAACAGCAATTTGGGCAGATTTATGGGTAAGTCCGACAGGTGTTAATAATGATAATTTAACATATCAATGGTTAGACTTTTGTTTGCAACCCTATACATCTAAACAAATTGCCTTGCTCACTAAAAGCAATTCTCCTATTGACAATACTATGGTC
>JANMGZ010000179.1:0-3945 GCA_031374905.1 Dolichospermum sp. OTE_70_metabat_362_sub | reverse complement strand
CTGTTGATGTCAGTCCTTACCTAGATAAATTAGCATAATGTAGGGTGGGCAATGCCCACTTCAAAAATTTAAGTCAATTTATCTAGATAAGGACTGACATCAACAGCTAATTTTTGTCCTAATTTCAGTAATTGACGACATTGAATAATTTCTGCTTCATTATCAATCCTGGTAATTCGTGGCAATATTTGACTGTGTAAACAACTCCAATATAGTTCTTGGGAATGGTTTAAACTAATGCCAAGATGTAATTCATGACCAACATCAATTAATCGTTCTAAACGCTGAATATCTGCATCTATTTTGCTATTGCCATCATACAATAATTGCCACAATAACCGAACTATCAATTGTTCGAGAATTTGCTTACCATCGGGGATGTTTAATTGACAACGCAGATGTTTGGCTTCAGTAGCGATCGCTTCCAATTCTACAATATGATTCCAGCTTAATTGCAGTTCACTAATATCTTGTTCTAGAGATTTCAATGTTGTCAAACAACGATACCCCAAAGCAATTTCCGCTGCTACCTGCAATTCCCGTGGTACTTCCAACTCATCCCGATGAAAAGCCATAATCACACCGTAATTATCACGATAGGCTTGAGTATATAACTGGTCTAATCGTGCCAGTGTTTCCTGACTCAACAACCGCATGATGCGGTGACGTTCTTCCGCAAATAAAGTTTGTAAACTAAATGTTTCGTCCCCAAACAATTGAGTCATCACCAAAATCACATGAGCGATACTAGCCTGTTGCATGGCTGTAAACAGCTTTTCCTTGATTTGACTATAGTTACGCCGACCTGCAAACTGTTGAATACAGCAATGAAAATCCCAACCACCCAAATGCAAAACCGCAAATACTAAATTTTCACTTTCCCATGTAATATCTGACACAAGCTGTAAATGCCCCACTGCCATAGTTAATGGTCCCAAGCTCTGCTTATGATAATCTAGCTCATGGGCAGCATAGCAATAAACACGTTGAGAATGAGGGTGTTTATCTGTTTCTTTTTCAGGTACAGTGTTTTTATGATGATTAAATAAAGAAGTAATAGCGTAATGGGCGGCAACTTGTTTGAAACCAATTTGAGCAGTTAGCACCAATTGACGATATATTTCAGCCCCATGTTTAAACTCTTCCACATTACTAGGGGCTAAACCTAGACGTTTAAGAAAACCTTGTTCTAATTGTACACCTGCCACATCTCCGGCTAATTCTAAAGCCCGGGAAGCATAGCGTAAAATCTGTGTTCCCTCTGGCCGGGAAATTTCCTCAAAAAACCAGCCGCAACTGGTGAACATTAATAAAGAGTGACGCTGCATTTCCAACAAGCGCAAAGCCTCTACCTGTTCAGCAGCTTGGAGTTTATGACTTTGATGGTGGGCAAGAAAACGGGTAATATTGGCGGGGGAGCGATCGCCCATGACATGAATATATTCGTCCCTAGCTTGCCAAGGATCACGAAATAATAGACCGCCATATTCCTCATAGACATCAGTTAACTGATCTCGGAGCCAATTTAAAGCATTTCGTAACGGCCGCCGCCATTTTTGATGCCACACGCCCCCTTCACCACCACAACCACAATCATCTTGCCATCTATCCACACCATGGGCGCAACTCCAAGCTGTTACAGACTTGATTTTCACTTCCCAAGAGGGAGGATTTAAACTCAAATAGTGGGCAAAATTAGTTACAGTCCAACCATGACGGGGAAACTCACCAATAAAGGCATAGGCTAAAGTCTTCTCTGTTCCCTTTTTATGATGTCCAAAGGTTTCTCCGTCTGTAGCCACAGAAATCAACTGAGACTGACGATGATCCCCGCGAATAGCTGCCCCAATCCGTCCGGCAAAATGATGGGAATTATAGACAACATCACTAAAACCCATATCCCGCGAAATCGGACCATCATAGAAAAAGATATCAATATAGGGAGTTGATGTTTTTACAGACTCGTCACTATCTAAATAACAGCGATAAGGACGAGTCGGATCAATCTGATTACCCCCTACCTCGTGCCATTGACTATCAGAATCATTTCCTATGGGGATAGGACGACAACGCTGGGCTTGAGAAGGGGCTAAAATAATAAATTTAATCCCTTCTGATACCAATGCTTCTAAGGTGGCATAATCTACGGCTGTTTCTGCTAACCACATTCCTTCAGGATCACGGCCAAACCGAGAACGGAAATCTTCCTTACCCCAGCGAATTTGTGTATGTTTATCCCGTTCGTTGGCTAGGGGGAGGATAATGTGATTATAAACTTGAGCGATCGCATTCCCATGACCATTCAAGCGATCGCAGCTTTTAGTATCAGCCTCCAAAATCCGCTGATAAACAGACCCATCGTAGCGTTCTAACCACGACATCAGCGTTGGACCAATGTTAAAACTCATGTATTCATAATTATTCACAATCTTCACAACTTCGCCCCGGTCATTTAAGATCCTCGCAAAGGCATTAGGACGATAGCACTCCCAATGAATCCGCTCATTCCAGTCATGAAAAGGACTAGCGCTAGGTTGACGTTCAATTGCATCAAGATAAGGATTTTCTCGAGGAGGTTGATAAAAATGACCATGAACAGTCACATAAACACCTTGGGACGTTTTGAGGGGATCATGTTCAGGACTGGATTTAGCCTCTTTGTCTAATGCTAATAATGAGCCAGAACTACTTGGTATTTCCGCAGCCGAAGTCATATATTTTTATCCAAATAAATGTGCAATTTTGCAGAATAATCTTACTATATCTACCTTTCTACAATTGTTCTCTCACAAAATCAGTTATAAATAACACCTGTGAAACAAAACTAAATTTTGTCACTATCATTAGACATCTCCAGTAGAGACGTTCCATGGAACGTCTCTACAAGGGTTATAGGATACACATATTTAATTTCTGGAGATGTCTATTTCTAATCACCAATTACCAATCACCATCCTTGACAGATATGATAAGTGTTCAAATGCACATGATATTTTAGACATTGTGTAGAAATCCCCTAAACTAAAGGTAAAAATGTCAATCAAGAACATTATTTTCAGCGTTCTCCTGCTGTTTATACCCATATCTCTAGCAGCCCACTTTTTAGAATGGGGAGACTTAATAGTTTTCATCACCGCTGCATTAGCTATACTCCCCTTAGCAGCTTGGATGGGTACAGCTACGGAAGAAATCGCCGTCGTCGTCGGACCAGGAATAGGCGGATTTTTAAACGCGACTTTTGGTAATGCGACAGAATTGATTATTGCCTTAGTTGCCTTGAACGCGGGTTTAATAGATGTCGTTAAGGCCAGTATAACTGGGTCAATTATCAGTAACTTACTCCTAGTTATGGGTTTATCCATGTTATTAGGTGGAATCCGTTACAAAGAGCAAACATTTGAATCAGTTGTAGCGCGAGTCAATGCTTCCTCCATGAACTTAGCTGTAATTGCCATTTTGTTACCAACGGCAATGAACTATACCTCCATAGGCATTAGTGAAACAACTGTACAAAATCTCTCCCTAGCTGTAGCTGTAGTTTTAATTTTGGTTTATGGCTTAACACTGCTATTTTCCATGAAAACTCATGCCTACTTATATGAAGTTGGTGTAGCAGACATAGAAGAAGAAGAAACCCATGAAAAACCAAATATCTGGTTGTGGAGTGGTGTACTTTTAGTTTGTACTCTCTTAGTTGCCTTTGAGTCAGAATTGCTAGTTGATTCCTTGGAAGTTGCTACATCTAAACTAGGTTTAAGCGCACTATTTACCGGGGTAATTTTAGTCCCCATTATCGGTAATGCTGCTGAACACGCTACCGCAGTCACTGTAGCCATGAAGAATAAAATGGATTTGGCTATGTCTGTTGCTGTCGGTTCAAGTATGCAAATTGCCCTATTTGTTGCCCCAGTTTTAGTAATTGCTGGTTGGATAGTTGGACAACCA
>JANMGZ010000103.1:0-2292 GCA_031374905.1 Dolichospermum sp. OTE_70_metabat_362_sub | reverse complement strand
ATTCGGAGGTAAGCCAAATTCCATGGGATTAAAATCAATATCTGGTAAAAAACCACCCCGTTTACAATATGTCTTATCTTCCGCTTTGGGGTCAGGATCATAATAATCATCTATATGCCAACGGGAAGCCGGAACATCAGTAATACAATCCACTTTCTGAATAATATTTTCCCAGTATTCTTGTAAATTCTTCGCCTGGGGAAAAATAGAAGCCATACCAATAATTGCTACATTGGTTGTTCGCAACTTGGCATTGATTTCATTTTTTATCTTTGTGGTATCAGGCATATTTTTTTTCACCGTTATCATCTTGAGTACAGACTTTTCACAGCTACTAATTTCAGATTGCAACTGTGCGAAAGCAGCTTCAAATTTGGAAGCAGCCATAATCATATTTCCCTCTTTTGATCGAGCAATATAGAGGTGAATAAAAACTAGTTTTTTCTAAATCAGATTTTTCAATCTAGTTAATTTTTGAAAATATAACTTTTGTGATTGATGAATACTATGGCGGTTTAATATGGATAGGCTGATTAATTATGTAGCCTATAAATTAAATGTGAATTATTTTCCGCCTACATTAATCTGAGTTTAGTGACAACCCTATTGCAACTCATAGGCAATTTACGTGCAACTTTATAAAAGTCTTGCAAATGTAAAATTGATAGAGTCGTCGAAGAAATATCTTTTCTCATCCAATACACTAATTATTATCTAAGTTTTAGCCATTTTGACCAAAGTTGCATAAAGATTGTATGTTATTAATTCCAACTTATTGAAAACTTTATTTTGCAATAACTAAGAATAACAAATTTTCTGGATAGAAATAGAATAGGCAATATGTAATTATTGTTCATTAGTTTCTAATGCTAAATAGTTATTTTTTGCATCTATCTCTAGAAATATTTTTTCATATTTGTAAAATAAGTCACCATTAAATATATCTAAGGAATTAAAAATATATTTTTTTATCAACTTAAGTCCGAAGTTTGAGATAATGCAAAATTAGTAATCTTCTATTTATTTAAATAATTAGAATTTTAAGGCTGGCAATTTTTACAAATCCAAAATGGTGCGATAAACAAGGTTTTATGAAACAATCCGTTGCATATAGGTTGAAATTTCCAACAAATAAGTTTACTCTAAATTATTAAATCAGGGAAATTTAGACTGTGAATTTCAAACAGTCTTTGAGCATAAAATTAGTCAATTAAAGGTTATTGCATTATTTGGCTTCTGCAATATTGGAATTACAAAAACTACAAGGAATTGCTGGCATGAGACTATCTGAATTAGATCCACTCATCCCGCTGAATGAGTTACGAGAAGATCTCCTCAAATTACCAAAAGGTTACTCATTTTATGAAGATGAATTAGTAGATTTCTTATCACGGAGAAGATGGCCTGAAAGCAATCGCCGAATTGATAGAACCACATTTTGGCGGTGGCGTAATGACAACGCTATTGAACATCAAAAAATCTTTAGTCGTTTGGATCTTCTCAAACTTTGTCAAATTTGTGATCATTATCGAGTAGACGGAACACGCAGTGAATACTTGGCAATTATGCGGAAGAAAAAAGAGAAAGAGGTCGTGCTAAATAAATAAAAGTTTGATCATGGTAATCGGTAATAGTCAGCAACTAATTACCAATTACCTATCAAAATTTTAGTATTTAAGTATTTTATGTAATTTCCATTGAATCACCCAAAGTAAATAATTTTTGATTAGTTGTATTTTGTTGGATATTAAGGTTATCAAGAGCTGCTATCAAGTGTAATACCTTTTCTGTCTCTTATTTAGAGTCAGGAATATTGTCATATTTCTTAATTTAAAAGACAAAATTATGGTATACAAAGAAAAGCACTCATTCACAAAACCTATGAGTTTGTGGCCGATAATGTTAGGAAGTGCTGGGGTTATAGCTACTAGCGTAATATCTATCTATAGCCTTTCATATTTTCAGAAAACCTCTAAATCATCTCCTCCCATATCTTCTAATATCCGCAATTCACCACCTACCATTACCGCTGTTGCTGCTTTAGGACGTTTAGAACCCCAAGGAGAAGTCATTCGTCTTTCAGCACCTAATTCTCAAACAGGGATAAGAGTTAATCAACTCCTAGTCAAAAAAGGAGATAAAATTCGTCAAGGACAAGTAGTAGCAATTCTTGACAATTACATTCATAATATTGCAGCCTTATAATAAGCAAAACGACAAGTAGAAGTTAGTCAAGCTAATCTTCAACAAGTAGAATCTGGGGCAAAAGGAGGTGATATTTATGCTCAAATA
>JANMGZ010000065.1:0-8967 GCA_031374905.1 Dolichospermum sp. OTE_70_metabat_362_sub | reverse complement strand
ATATAAAATATCATAATTTATATCTTCATCAAAAGCAACTTCAACTTTTGGTGATTGCAAAATTTTCAACTTACTCAATGGTTTTTTATCTTCATTAACCTGATTACCAATTATTTGATTTAATCCTCTATTTAATAAATCCATACCTTCATTAATCTTCCCCATTTGCATATACAATGCTCCCAATTTACTGCACACATAAGTATCATCGGGATGGTTGGCAAAAAACTCTTCCATTGCGGCTGCGGCTTTAGCAGATTTATTCTGTTCATTAATTACAGCTTTTTGATAACCAGTATGCAGAATTGCTACCCCTGGTAAATAACCGATTTCCCAATTTGCTTCTTTAGTTAAAATTGCCATAACACTATCATCAATTAAAGCATGATAAGGACGATCAAAATATATATCTGGATGATTACGAAATAGTCGAGAAACGAGAGAATAAGGTGATTGTGTTGAACCAACTTCTTGACGCACCAGATTAATAACTAAATATTCTTCTTTGCTAATAGCTGATTTAATCAACGGGATAATTTCTGATGTCAAACTTTCATCAGCATCTAAAACTAAAATCCAATCACCTGTAACATATTTTAATGCTTCATTTCGAGCCGAACTAAAATTATTATTCCAAGTAAAATAATGCACTTTAGCACCAAATTGTGCAGCAATTTGGGGTGTTTTATCCGTTGAACCCGTATCGAGAATTACAATTTCATCAACAAAATTCTTAACACTTCCTAAGCACTTTGGCAAGGTAGTTTCTTCATTTTTAACAATCATGCACAGACTAATTTTCATCTGGTAACACTATGGTATTTACAACTTTGGTTTTGTGAATATTGTCAGAGTCAGAAGTTAGGTATCTTTAAACAGGATGGAAATAATCATAAATCTCTTGCGCTAATCGTGAACCAATTCCGGGAACTTCAGTTAGTTGTGTAGGTGTGGCTTGACGAATATAATCAATTGAGCGAAAATGCGCTAATAGCAACTTTTGGCGATTTTGTCCTAAACCGGGAATTTCATCTAAATGCGATCGCTTTAGTTTATCACTTCTTTGTTGCCGATGAAAACTCACCGCAAATCTATGTGCCTCATCTCGTAATCTTCTTAATAACTGTACTCCTGGTTGTTCTGAGTCTGTTTCTAAAGGTTTTGATGAGTTTGGTAAAAATATTTCTTCTCGCTTTTTTGCTAAACTGACAACTCGCAAATCTGCGAATAAATTCATTTCTTGTAAAATACCCACAACAGCAGATAATTGACCTTTACCACCATCAATCATAATTAAATCAGGCCAGTCAGCATTACCCAATCTTGCTAATTGAGGATCTTCAATATATTTACGAAACCTTCTATTAATAACTTCCGCTAAACTTGCAAAATCATCTGAATGACCAATAGTAATATCAGGATTTTTAATTTTGTAATGTCGGTAATGTTGTTTTGCTGGTAAACCATCAATAAAAACCACTTGAGAACCTACCGCATTAGTCCCTTGAATATGAGAAATATCATAACCTTCAATACGACGAGGTAAATCTGGTAAATCAAGAATAGCAGCTAAATCTTGGGTTGCTTGTAAATTACTATCACCCAATTTTTGCATTCTTTGTAATTCATATTGGGCATTTTTTTCGACCATTTCTATTAATTCGGCTTTACTTTGTCGCAAAGGAGCAATAATTGCCACTTTTCTACCTTTACGTTCCGTCAAAACATCCGCCAAAATCTCACTATCTGGTAAATCATGTTGTACCAAAATCTCGCTGGGAATTTCCACACTTTCCGCAGTTTGATAATGTTCCTCTAAAACTCGTTGTAAAATTGCTCCTGGTTCAGCGTGAGAGTCAGCAACAAAAGCCAACCGTCCCACTAATTGACCGGCACGAATCTGGAATAATTGAATATAGGCGTGTTGGTCATCGGCGGCTAAAGCGATCGCATCTCGTGATACAGTATCATCGGGTAAGGACACTTTTTGGGCTGCATTTAGAGATTTTAAAGCTACAATTTGATCACGAATTTTCGCCGCAGTTTCAAAATTCAATTCTTCGGCAGCAGTTTCCATCTGTGCTGTTAAAATATCAATTAACTCCTGAGTTCTACCTTGAAAAACCATCGCCACTTTTTGGACAATTTTTGCATATTCAACCGGGGAAGCTAATTTTTGACAAACGCCAGGACAACGACCAATATCATAATTCAAACAGGGACGATCTTTAAATAAAGGTTGTGGTCTTTGTCGTAAAGGAAAAATCTTTTTACATAAATGGACAATTTCTCGTAATAAACCAGAATCTGTATAAGGTCCATAATATTTATCTTTTGCTTTCCCTAGTTGACGTTTGCGGGTAATGAAAATGCGCGGATATTCCTCTGACCAAGTAATACACAGGTAAGGATATTTTTTATCATCTTTGAGTAAAACGTTAAAATAGGGCTGATGCTGCTTAATTAAGTTGGCTTCTAGCGCTAATGCTTCAGCTTCGGTATCAGTGACAATAAATTCAATTTCTGTCACTAATTTAACCATTGTGTTAATCCGTTCCGTCTTGTTGGTGGAGTCGCGGAAATAGGAACGGACACGAGAACGCAATTTGCGAGATTTACCTATATATATTAGGCGATCGCTGCCATCTCGCAGCAAATAAACTCCCGGTTCTGGGGGAATTTCTCCCAAACGGTTTTCTAAGCGTTCTGGGTTTTTATATAGTGGTAATATTGGCTCAGATATAGATATAGTCACAGATGTATTTTACATAATTTTATTATTTACCCATATTTATTTTAAACCATAAATTAAAAAGACCCAGATCCCCGACTTCTTTTTTATTTTTCCATAAATCATAAATTGATACAAGAAGTGGGGGGAATGGATAAGTATTATCAACAGTTAATTTAATAATGGATTCTTACTTTCAATAGAATCCCTGGTAGCTTTATATGCCTCAATGAAAGTTCGGAATGACTCTTGAGAAATATTTTCTAATACTAAATCACTCACGACTTGTTCAAGAATTATATCTAACTTCTGTTGAATGATTATATTTTGATTTTGTTGACGATATCGCAGCAATTTAACCACTACCTTAATATATTTAGCTGCATTCTCTCTTTGAACTTTTTCAATAGCTTGTTGGGCAGTTTGTTTATCTCTTTCTATTGCTTCTCGAGCATTTTTATATGCTTCGTTAAACGTCCGAAATGATTCTTGGGAAATTCTTTCATCAACCAAAGCTTTCGCAGCTTCATTAAAGGTTTTATCGAGGATTTTTTGTCTTTCTTCAAGCTGATACTGCCCTGGATTCATTAAGCTAATAGCTGATTTAAGATATTCATCAGCTTCATCCTTTTTACTCTGTTCAATCCATAATTTGAGTTGACGAATCCATTGAAATGCTAATAAAAATACTGTTAGCAATAAACCAATGTAATCCGCGTGTTCTTGAATAAAAGATGGTTTGTCTTTTTCATAGAAAGCCATAGCACCAGGATGTAAAAAAATATCAACGCCACTATTTTCTTTAGGACGACTAATACTCGTAATTAAAGGTTTAACTTCAGCATAATCTACAGGAATTTCATTAGCTATTTGTTGGCGATTTTCATAGATAGTTTGAATTAATTTTCTGACAACATTGGCATCTACTTGATCATTTGCTAATAGCAATCTTGATATTGCTACTGTAGGTAAATTAGTAGAAGGAACAGGGTAGCTACCTCGATATGCACCTTGAGGAATTATCGCATATTCAAAAGCAGGTTGTTTAATTTTCATGGCTTCTGCTTGAGGAATTGATATTAATTTTCCTTGATAATTATTGACAAGATTTCCAATAGATTTATTACCTATAGCCCGAACACGAAACACAGCATCAGCTTTATTTTCTCGAAAATCTTTATCTGCCAATTGATCATTATAGCCAGGAATAGGTTTACCACTACTATCTAAACCTGTAATATTAAAATCTTTTTCACTTAAACCAAAATGCCTTGCTATGGTTAAAAAAGATTGGTATTGTCCACCACTAGCAGCTAAAGCAATAGTTTTACCTTTAAGTTGCACAAATTGATTAATTTGAGGATTTTTTACAACTAACTGAAAAGTATCTTTATATAATAAAGCTACTGTTCTGGCATTCACTTTTGACTGAGAATTTATATTACCAATTTCTTCAGCAGCAACATCTACTTGAGCCGTTGCTAATTGTGCTTTTCCTGCTAATAACATCTCTAAATTTTGGGTTGTACCTCTAGTTTCTGTTACTTCAAGTTTGATGTTCGTTTTCCTTTCAATTACCTTTTTGATAGCTTCACTGATAATATAACTTTCTCCTGTTTTATCTCCAGCAGCTATAGTTAATTGAGGTGGTGTGAGATAATTAACAATATTCCAAACAATGATCAAAACTGTACTAATACTAGAAAATCCCAGTCCTAAAAAAATCAGCCTTGAAAAAGGATCTAAAGCCAAAAAGAACCCCAAAAACTTGAATTGATGATTATTTTTAGATGTTGACATATTTACAAAATAGTGTATTTACCCATCAATCAATAGATACATACTTTTATACAATAAAAAATAACAACATTCCAGATTTTATGGTGTTGTTTAAGGAACGTATCCCTTATAACGCAACAGGGCTTATTCTCCTACTATTAATGTTGGATTTCACTTCATAACCATCACGGGAACGATAGAAGCAAACTATTCAAGATAATATTTTGATAACTAATTTATCGTTGTCAAAAGAGACAGTGCAAGGAGGAATGTCTCTCCCTGTTTCTTTTGGTCATATCATAGTCGTAGATAAGTAAACACAGTCTCTAGGAAGATGCAGATAAATAAAAGTAGATTTATATTAATCCTGGTGTGTCGAATAACTGCTTTCTATAAGGGTTTAGCATGAAGTTAAACCTTTTTTCTATGGAACAAAATATATGATTATTTTTTTCAGCAAATTGATACACATACCATAGATAGATGAATTTCAGCATTAATTCATGTACATTAACCAAATATGGTAAACACTTGGTATATGTGGGCTTGGTAAATTGCCAAGCCTTTTTTATTAAAATTAATGGTTCATTTAACAGGGGGCATCCCAATTTTGTAAAAACAAACCCTGGCTATTAGAAATAGCGGCTATAGAAACCAAGTCCGCCTACGCGGACTGAATAACCCACGCAGGTGGGTTTTACCTGTGTAGCAGTGACTTCCAGTCGCCTGAAGCTTTGATTTTTGGTAAATTTGCACATTTGGGATGCTCCCCATTTAACACTAATTCATACTTAGTTCCATTAAACGATCAGCCATGTCAAAATTAGCTGTCACATTTTGCACATCATCCAACCCTACTAGGGTATCAATTAATTTAAGGAGAGATTTAGCCTGATCTGTATCAGTAACTTCTACCTGATTACTAGGAATCCAACGTAATTCTACATCTGTGACTTTTAAACCTTTTGTTTTCAACGTTTGGCACAGTTTCTCTAAATTCACTATTTCTGTAAATACCTCAACCGTTTCTTCTGTAATTATTTCATAAGACTCAGCATTCCCTTCTAAAGAAGCTTCTAAAAGTAATTCTTCATCAATCACACCTTCAACTACACAAACTCCTTTTTGGGAAAACATCCAACTTACACAACCTGTTTCTCCCAAATTTCCGCCGTTTTTGCTAAAAGAGACGCGCAAATCAGCAGCAGTCCGGTTACGGTTATCTGTCAGGGCTTCGATTAAAATTGCTACACCACCTGGACCATAACCTTCATAACGAATTTCTTCTAGGATGCTGTTATCACTGAAAGTACCTGCACCTTTAGCAATCGCTCTATCAATATTATCATTGGGAATGCCCGCTGCTTTGGCTTTATCAATCGCTGTTCGCAGTTGAAAATTACCTGCTGGATCTGGGACACCGTTTCTCGCCGCAACAATTATTGCTCGTGATATTTGGGTAAATATACTTCCCCTTTTTGCATCTACTACGGCTTTTTGACGTTTAATATTTGCCCATTTACTATGTCCTGCCATAATCACCAAAGTTATTAATATTTTTTTAAAAAATAGAATATATCTAGTTTTTACCTAGATGCAAGGATAAGTTTGATCAACCGGGAATAGTCACTACTAAAATTATTGCTGAAATTGGCTTAATAACCAAGCACAAACTTGACTATGATCCATTTGTCGAGTTTTTCTTAATGCCTCATTTAGTAGAGAGATTTGTAACCCTGGTAATACTTGAGATTCGCGAATCCTTCTACTACCGCCATTTTCAATCATAAAAGGGATAACCTGAACATTTTGGACATCAAGTACCCAATATTCATCTACACCTAAATCTTCATACATCAGGCGTTTTTCCCCTTTATCATCAGCTAGGGAACTACTCGCAACTTCAATTACTAAATCTGGTACGGGATAAATATCTAAATTTACAATAGAAGTCCCATAGGGAATAGCATTTGCTTTTTTACCACTATAATAAGAAACATCGGGTTGAACTTCTCGAAATCCTATTTTTCTATATGTACAATTATCTTTGCTATTAAACTTAATTCCCTGAATTGTCGCAAATAGGTTAACAGCAAAAATAATAATACTATGGTCGCTGGCGTGATCATTTCCAATTGGTGGCATTTCTATCCTCATTTGCCCATTGTGATAATAGCCTTTGACTTTTTGAGGAGCAGAATTTTCAATTATTTGCATATATTCATCCCAAGTTGCTGTTATCCAAGTATTAGTTAGTAATTGAGTTGGCATTTCTTTATCCTCCTAAATATTGCCCCAAGATTACTAATTTTCCCAATTAAGGTTTGACGACTAATTTAAAGGAATTTAAATAGCCTATAATAGTTTTATTTAAAATAGGATCGTGTTTTTTAGAAACTATAGACATAACTTTATACAATCTACCATGAGCCACAAACATCCTAGTTTTAGTAATTTTTCCTATGGCATTTACATATTCAATTTCTTTGCCAGGATGGAAGTTAGAACTGCGAATATTTCGCTGATTTAACAATCTACTTTTGGTAGTTGTTAGTTCCATATATTGGGCTTGATCCATAATTTTTTGCGGACTGGTCATTTGCACATAATTATCAGGAAATTCATTGTATGTAACTATATATGCAGCTTCTTGTTTTGGCGGTTCGGCTACAAATATTTCTAATTTTATTTTCCCCATGTAGGTTTTTTGAATTTGGGTTTGTCCTTTGGGCTTTCCGGGCATTAAAACTGTAAAAGACCCATCTGGGGCGGTAAATGTCCTCCATTTAGGCTGTACTACTGGAGGAACAGTGGATTTTTGCGGAGAAATTGTGGGATTAGTTGTTGGTTTAGGTGAATGCACCTTAGCTACAGCGTAACTACTAGATAAAAAGGTGGCAGCAATGAAAGATAATAAAATTTTGCTATTCATAAGTTATAAAATTTGTAGATGCAGATTTCACTGTTGTTGCTAGTTATAACCTAGATGCACACAAAGCCGCACCAATTAATCCGACTTGTTGGTTAAGAATTATGTGAACGGGAATTTCTTCGAGTAAAGAAACCATTCTGCCTTTTTGGGTAAAGTTGGCGAGAAAATTACCATTTTGCATTAAAGGTAAGATTTTAGGGGCAATACCACCAGCAATATATAATCCTCCATAGGGTAGGAGTTTGAGGGCGAGATTCCCGGCTTCTGCACCGTAAGCTTCCACAAATAATTGCATAGTTTGTTCAGAAAGGCGATCGCTTTTTTGCAAAGCTGCACTACCAATAAATACCCCAGGATCAACGGTTTTTTCGGCTTGTCCGGCTTCTTGTTCCCAAGTTCTGACTGCTTGGGCAATTTCTGGTGATTCAGCCGCTATTTTGCGATCTCGTAAAAATTGGTAAATAGAAGTAATCCCCAAACCAGAAACAACTCTTTCTACAGAAACTCGTTGAATATGATGTTTATCTACCAGATATTTCAACAGTTGAAACTCTAACTCATTCCGAGGGGCAAAATCCGCGTGTCCACCCTCGGAAGCAAAGACTTGATATTGATTTTCCTGTTTAATCAAAAATCCCTGGCCTAAGCCAGTTCCTGCCCCAATTACAGCCATTGGTGCTGCTGGTTGATATTTACCAACTTGTAAAGTCACTAAATCCTGTTTAGTTAAACCCAAAATCCCATAACCCACAGCCGCAAAATCATTAATTAGGGAAATCGAGAGAATACCCAACTCTTTAGCTAAACGATCTGTATCAAGAAACCATGATAAATTGGTTAACTTGGCGGTATTTTCCACTACGGGTCCAGCGATCGCAAAACAAGCTTTTTCTGGTGTGGTAGAATTGGCTGTAGTCAAAAACTTTTGGACTATGGGGACTAAATCGGGAAAATCTCCACTGCGAAAACTCTGTTCATACAGAGTTTTTAATCCTACTGTTTCCGATAATTCCAACAAGCACAAAATCGTTTTTGTCCCGCCGATATCTCCTGCTAATACCAATGTCATAAAATTTATCAGTTAGTAAGTTACTTTTGCTTAGTTAGTCTCAGTTGGGATTTAGATAAAATCCCCATTAAATATTTACACAAATCTTACCACTTCCTCAATTTGCGTCAAATGAGAAGTATCTCCTGTGAGTTCTAGCAACCATTCGGAATCTTGACGTACAACTTTTACCAAAGAACATAAAGAAGCTTTAACTTCAGTTTTGGCTACGTCTCCTACTAATCCCATTGCTGCCCCCAACACAGAAGCGCCATGTGCCACCAATAGGATACCATGAGGAGAAAATTCAGTAGATAGACACCTGGCAGTTTGTGCTGAACGTTCCCGCACTTTTTCATGGGTTTCTGGGTATTTTGCAGCTATGCGTGATGTGTAACTAGGATCAATTCTGGGGAATAATTTTACTAAAGCTGAAGTTGAGAGTTTTTCTGGTTCTTCAGTCATCCATTCAGGATT
>JANMGZ010000004.1:0-5024 GCA_031374905.1 Dolichospermum sp. OTE_70_metabat_362_sub | reverse complement strand
CAAAACAATGATGAAAGTTTGGCGTAGAGAACCCAAAAATAGTAGAACAGCTACAGCAGCTAATACTGTACCAATTACCCCTGAAGCCGTAACGTTAGCGATGGAATTACGGATAAATTTAGATTCATCCAAAGTTGGTGTTATTGTGGCTTCTAAGGGAATTACACGAGCTTGTTGCAGTTCTTCTAATCGTTTTTTGACACTATCAACAACATTAATGGTATTGGCATCTGGTTGTTTTTGAACACTGACTTTTACAGATTCATCTCCATTCAATAAAACATATACCCGTTGATTTTCTGCACCATCAATAACTTCGGCAAAGTCACGCAAGTAAACGCGATTTTTAATATTAGAGTTAGGGACAGAAACTTCAAATAACAGATTGTTAATTTCTTCAGCAGATTGGAAGCGTCCTACGGTTCTGGTTAGAGCTTCGGAATTTGTCCCTAAAATCCGTCCACCGGAAATATCCTGGTTACGGCTTTTTAATTCATTCAGGACATCAGTTAAAGGGATACCAAAAGATTGTAATCTTTCTAAATTAATATTGACTCTAACTTCTTCTTGAACTCCTCCTGATACATCTACTACCGCGACTCCTGGAACTACATTTAATTCCCGCGCTAATTCTTCTTCTGCAAATACTCGCAAATCAACACCTTTAAGGGTGGGTGAAGTAATTGCAAATTCATAAACTGGTAATTGGGAAGGATCAATTTTGAATATTCGCGGTTCTCCAATAGTGTCTGGTAATCTATTTCTAGCCCGGTTAAAGGTAGCTGTAGCATCATTCAAAGCTTGGTCAATATTTCCCCCTGGTTGAAAATATAAATCTAAGTTAATATTGCCTTCACGAGTTTGGGAAAAAACTTGTAATACCCCTTCAGTTGCACTAAAAGATTCTTCTAAAGGTTTGGTAATTTCATCAACTGCTACTTCTGGAGAAATTCCCGGCGCTTCTATGCGAACACCAATTCGAGGATAGGTAATTGATGGTAATAAATCTACTGGTAATCGGAGGGTGAAAAATACACCCATGACTATTACTGCCAAGGTTAACATTAGTGTGCCAATATGTTGGCGAATGGAAATAGCACTCAAACTAAATCCATTATTTGTATTTGTTTGTTGCATATAATAATCTGATTTGATTTGATAATTTATTAATAATAGGGAATAACTTACCCTGGCGACTATAAGTCGCGGCTACATAGACAAAACCTGCCTTCGCAGGTTAAAAATCCTCGATTTTGTATTAGTCCACGGAGGTGGACTTTGTTTGTGTAGTAGCGACTTCTAGTCGCCCAAAACTTTTCAACTATTCCTTTTCCGACAACATTGATAATTTAACAACTGCACCATCTTTTAATGGTTGACTACTGCGAACAACATAATTTTCTCCTGGTTGTAAACCTGATAAAATTTCTATTTTTCCGTTGGCAATTTTTCCTAAAGATACTTGACGTTGTTTAACTGTGGTTTTTTTATCTGTTTTTTCAATTACGAAAAGTGTAGAGTTGTTATTTTCTAATTTTGGTTTTTTGTCTTGACTACTAATTGCGGTTTCTGGGACAACTACACGCTGTTTTGTTTGGGTGGTAAAGCTGACTCTTGCTAATAGTCCACTACCAATTTTCCCCCCACTATTAGGCATAACAATTTCTATGGGGATTAACCGGGCTGTAGTATCAGCAGTTGGGGAAATACGGGATACTCTACCAATAAATTTTTGGTCAGGAAAGGCATCTAATTTAACTTCTACAGACTGCCCAACCTGGATTTTTGCTAATTCTAATTCAGAAACTTGGGCAACAACTTTAACGCGACTAAAATCGGCAACTTTTAAAACTTCGCTACCAGGTTGTAATAAATTACCTGGTTCTGTGACTTTTTCGGTGACTACACCCGTAATGGGGGAAATTAAGCGGGAATAAGAACGGCGTTCAACAGCGGCACTAACTGCTGCTTTTTGGGCAAATACTCGACCTTGGGCGGCGGCTACGGCTTGCTTTTCTGTGTTAACTTGTGACATAGCGGCGCGTAGGGCTTGGGCTGCTGTTCTAGCTCTAGTTTGTGCTTGTTGGGCGCTTTGTTCAGGTATCGCCCCTTCTTTGTATAATTGTGTGAGTCTGCGAGAGTCTGCTTCTGCTTGGACTAATTCTAGTCTTGTTCTTTCCACCTGAGCGCGAGCATTATTCACCTGAGTTATGGCTCTAGCTACTTCTGATTCTGTGGTTGCTAGTTGTGCTTCTGCTTGTTTTAAAGCTGTGACTAGGAGAGTATCGTCTAATTGACTGATGATTTTACCCCGTTGGATTGTATCACCGATATCCAGGTTTAAAGCGATGAGTCTGCCTTCGACTTGCGATCGCACGGAAACTACGCGGAATGGGGTAGTATTACCAATATACTCTGATTGGGGGCTTAAAAGGTTAGTCCGAGCGATCGATACATCTACAGCAGTTTCTGGGCTTTTCTGTCGGGGTTTTTGCGATTGTGCTTCCGCTGACTCTTTGGGTGATGAACCACAACCTACGGTTAGTAATACTAGACCAAATACAGAGAATATACATAAGTTTTGTATTTGTCTTACTGGCTGTTTTATGGCTTTGGACATGGATGTATATATTTCTTAACGTTGTAGAATTATAAACTTAGTATAAAGATTTTTCAGAAATTTGCACGTTACTAAAGTCACGTCTTTGTTTGCTATCAGCATATAGCCTACACATTTTCGACAATGTGTACTGACTCATGATCAACTTATCTATAAATTTTAAATAAAAATACTTGATTTTAATCAGTGATTAATACAAATAGTCTCAGCAAACCTTACTTAATCGTGAATTAGATATTTTTATGTTTAAAGAATTGCAGAAGGTTGAAATTAAATGTGATTTTTTAAGGATTTCCAGGATATAAAGAATAGACAAAATATGAAGATCATGAAATCCTGTTAATCCTTTAATCCGTTAAATCCGTGTTCAGACATTCTCCTTAGAACCGTCCATTTCCCTGAATAATATGCTTGACTGTGGTTAATGTTTCTAAACTAATAAATCCCCTACGATGCCCTTTTTGATTGGACATTCCTAAAAATACTGCGTCTCCCCGTGAGGAGTTGCGGGAAAAACGAGGGGAAGCATTAATGTAGGTAGAGGCGCTATTTACTCCTAATGCAAATTGCCGACTTTCTTGGTAGGATTCGGTAACAATACTATCAGCATGACTGCTACTATATTGGTTAATCCAAGATATGGCACTTTCTAAACTATCCACCAATTTAAAAGCCACTGTTTTTGTTAAATAAGGTGTTCCCCATTCTTCATCTTTTGCTAATTGTAAATAGGGAAAGGCGGCAACTAATTCTGCATCACCTTTGAGTTCAAAACCTTTTTCTTTTAAGCTACCCCACAGCACTGATAAAGAAGATGGTAAAGCTTGACGATGAATTAAAACTTTTTCAATGGCATTGACTTGATCTGGTTCGCTTTCATGGCTATCTATAATCATCCAGCGAATCATTTCTAAGCTACTATTCACTGACCAATACAGGTAACAATTACCCATTGCTGACTTTAAAACTGGACAAGTTGCTTGTCTGACTACCTGTTGAATTAAACTGGAACGTCCGTAGGGAATCACTAAACTTAAATACTCATCTTGGGTAACTAAATCCCGTACAGAAGCACCATGTTCAGCAGTGATTAATTCTACACAACCTGCTGGTAAACCTACTTTAGTAATTGCTGTTTGTAATGAATTAGCGATCGCGGCGTTAGAATTACTAGCTTCTGTACTACCTTTGAGAATGATACTATTGCCAGTTTTTATACAAAAACCAGCCGCGATCGCCCCTAAGTCTGGGAAAGCCTCATAAATAAAAGCAATCACCCCTAAAGGCATTAACTGAGTATAGCTTTGGGAGTCTTCCTGTTGATAATCAGCAGTTCTCACCCGTCGCAAAGGATCAGATAATTCCCCCAACCGTTGCAAAATCTTGATTGTATTCTCCAACCTAGAGGGAGTTAGCTTTAACCAATCCAAAATTAATTCGGGAACTGCCATTTCTCGACTAGCTTCCAAATCCAAGGTATTAGCTTCGAGAATTTCATCAAAATCATTTTCTATCGCTTGTGCCATTGCTAACACAGCGCGACTCCTCTCTATCCCCTTAGTAGTTCCCAATTTCAGGGAAGCCTGAAAAGCGTGTTTAGCACTTGTCATAGGTTCGGGGTAATCATCAATCACTTCACCTGTCATGGGGTTAACGTCTGTAAGTAAGCCAGACCATTAGTGCTGGCAGAATTGCCAATAGCACTGCTACCATTGCCCAAGCGAGAATGCTGGAACTATTAGCTAACCGCAGGGCTAATGGTAACCATATAATGACTAACACAAAAATAATGCTTAGTGCTATTGGTAAATAGCTTTGTCCTAAGCGAGGTTGAACAACTTGCCAATTATTGCTTTTCCAACGCCAAGCCCGCTTATAGGGATAGGTGGTAGAAAGTTGTTCTAATACATATCCATTTTCTTCAACAACGAAAATCTGCTGACAGCGATCGCATCCAAATGCTTCTGTTAGCGTAATAGGAATTAACTGTCCCTTGCGACGACAAGGGCAAGCGTATTCCCTGTTCAAGTCAATTTGATCTGGTTTTTGAGGTTGCACAAGCAAGGTAAATAACTTGAGCGATTTTTTACATTATTCCCCAATTTTCCTGAAAATCAGCATGGAGAAACCTAAAGTTACGTCTAATGATATAGGAAAGTCTACTAACGAACTCCCAACCTAAAAATCCATCATCTACTAATTTAGCAAAGATGGAAAATATTGAGTCTTATTATCAATACCTTTGCCAAATTGGAAAAATCTTTGGATTTTACTTTGCGACAAAAAATAGCAAAAACATTAATTATGCTACACTAAATTTAACTAAAAAGCGGGTGATGGGATTCGAACCCACGACATCAACCTTGGCAAGGTTGCGCTCTACCACTGAGCTACACCCGCGATT
>JANMGZ010000001.1:0-2249 GCA_031374905.1 Dolichospermum sp. OTE_70_metabat_362_sub | reverse complement strand
CTCTCGGCGTGATTTCTTCACTGTAAGCTGCTTTGGCAAGATTACTTGCCACTAATTTTAGGTAAACAGTAGATTTTAAAGATTTACGAATTGGATCTGGGTATTTAATTGGTGTTGTTTTCTTTTTCTCAAAACTATCTTCAGTTCCATCTATTTTCCATGATATTGTTGGACTCCAATCTTTAAGGCTTTCTTGCTTCCAACTATAGGAAAGTTCCCATTGATGATAACTGTTATCATCACAAAAACCACTCACAGTAACTGACATATCTTTTTCCCCAATTGTTGTAATGAATTGAGGTAAGTTTTCATCTTTAAATATCTTTACGAATGATGAATTAACAACTTTACTTAGATTATTCAATGCTTGTAGAACTGTTGTTTTACCAGCACTATTTTTTCCTACGAGTCCATGTAATCGGGAGTTATCGAAATTGAGTTCTGTTGATTTATGGCTTTTGAAATTATGAAGTATTAGTTTTTCTAGCATATTTTTATAAATTACAATAATTCAGAAATATGTTCATTTTCATAGTTTTCAATTAATGCACCAATAACTTCCATAAGAGATGCGAGAGGATGGGTTTCATCTTCACCAATTTGATCAATAAGAGAATCAAGTATATTAACCAAGTATTCATATTCTGCTTCTGTATGAGGGACAAAAACATTTTCGGCAATGGATGACCAAGCGGTGATAGTTTGATTGATGTTTAAACTTTGCATTATTCTTTCCATTTTCCTTGATCGTATTCTGGATGAGTTAATACAGCACGAATATAGATTTTTTGGCGGTTGTAATGAATTGCAGCAATGAGTCTAATTTTGTTACCACCAATGTTAAATACTGTCAATTTACCAACTTGATCTGCTGATGCAAACATTTCCCGGAGTTCTACAAATGAGGTAAATTCCTTTTCCTTGACTAATTGATACCACTGAGCTAAAGCATTTTTTGTATCTGGATGGATTTTAGCAAATTCATTCAGCCGTTTACGAGTAATAACGTGCATTTGAAAAACCCTGATAAATGAATAATTTTATCATTCATTTATCTCACTTCCCATGCGATCGCACTGTTAATATAACTGAAGATGTCGTCAAGTTCCCCTATTGTCTCTAGTTCTATTGCTTCCTCTGGGGTGAGGGTATCTAATTTGTTTTTATCAAGCAGTTCTTGCATCCGTTCACCTAGTTTATCGGTAAATTTGAATAGCATGAGGTTTTTGATATGCTTGATGCAGATTCCTTCAGATAGGAATTGAGAGGGTTTAACCAGTGTAGTTGTCATTGGTGGATTATCTTGAGTTTTCTTGATTTTATCATTGGATATTTAGGATGTCTGAGGTTCTGATCAGTAGGTGGACATGAAATAACCAAAATGTGTAACGATATGTAAATTAACCTTTATGCCTTATTGTGGTTGAGTTTTATCTATTTTACAAAACGAAGTATATTTTGATTTTCCTCCGCCTACCTACTTAATAAATTTGCTAATTGCTTTTCCAGGTAAGTCTGAAGCTTTAATAAGATAACATCAGTTCTGCAACATCTACCTCAGAAAATCCCATTAACTTTTATGCCGGGGGTAATTAATCCTGTACCCAATGAAGAAATTAAGACACCTGCTAATAGTTCTTTATTTAAATATTGCTGCTTATCATAAGCTACACCCACATCATAAATCATGGCAATTTGGTTTCGCATGACTGTGATAATTTCTGGAGCAACTGCTAACATTCCCAATGGACCTGGTACTAAATTAGCTGCTACTGATATCCCTCCGTTACATTTTGCATAGCCATTGACAATTGAATTAGCTGATTCTATGGAAGGTCTTTGATGTTGATAAGGATTTTTAGCAAAATAATTACTTCTATCTTGTGAAACCATATCAAAAGAAGCGATGATTTTTTCGCCAATTTGGTTTTGTAGTTCTTGAATAACTTTATTACTTGTATTTTGTTGATTTATCATGGACATATAAACTCCAGTTAAATAATTGGTGTTGCTGATATTACAGAAAATTTGTTGTATAAATACTGAAATAAATATAACACATAAACTTTTAGCTTTGTCAAGATACTGTAATATATTAGTAGATTGGATGTAGAGTACCAAAAATCTGTTTATTTACTGGATTGATACGTTCTGATACACCCTACAACTTTTAAAAAATAATCATCAATTACATCCTGTAAATCCTAAAATCCTGTACTTCAACTATGGCTACGCCACGCAGGCTATCG
>JANMGZ010000716.1:0-10204 GCA_031374905.1 Dolichospermum sp. OTE_70_metabat_362_sub | reverse complement strand
TGCTGCGATTAGTACCAGTTGGAATGATCATCAAATTAACATTATTGATACTCCCGGTCACGTGGACTTCACCATTGAAGTTGAACGTTCCATGCGAGTATTAGATGGTGTAATCGCTGTATTTTGTTCCGTAGGTGGTGTCCAACCACAATCAGAAACAGTATGGCGACAAGCAGACCGCTATAAAGTCCCTCGCATTGCCTTTATTAACAAGATGGATCGCACTGGTGCGAACTTCTATAGAGTGCATGACCAGATGGTTGATCGCTTGCGGGCTAACGCCATTGCTATTCAACTGCCTATCGGTAGTGAAACTGAATTTAAAGGGATTATAGACTTGGTGAAAATGTGTGCATATATGTACACAAATGACCAAGGAACTGATATCCAAACAACAGAAATTCCCCCCGAACTAGCTGAAAAAGCCGCCCAATACCGCACCAAGTTGGTAGAAGCAGTATCAGAAACTGATGACACGCTGATGAATAAGTACTTCGAGGGCGAAGAACTGACAGAAGCAGAAATCTGTACTGCCCTTCGCAAGGGAACAATCGCTGGGACAATCGTACCAGTGCTTTGCGGTTCAGCCTTTAAGAATAAAGGCGTGCAATTGATGTTGGATGCGGTGATAGATTACCTACCATCACCACTGGAAGTTCCACCAATTCAAGGAACACTACTCAACGGTGATCCTGTAGAACGTCATGCTGATGATAACGAACCATTATCAGCTTTGGCATTTAAGATTATGGCTGATCCTTACGGTCGCCTGACCTTCGTTCGTGTTTATTCTGGTGTGCTGAAGAAAGGTAGTTACGTTCTTAACGTCAGCAAGAATAAAAAAGAACGGATTTCTCGGTTAGTGCTGATGAAAGCAGATGACCGCCAAGACGTAGATGAACTACGGGCAGGTGATTTGGGCGCTGCGTTGGGATTGAAAGACACCTTGACAGGTGATACCCTTTGTGATGAAGGTTCACCAGTAATTCTGGAATCCTTATTTATCCCTGAGCCTGTGATCTCGGTAGCGGTTGAACCCAAAACCAAGAACGACATGGACAAGCTTTCCAAAGCTCTACAATCTTTGAGTGAAGAAGACCCCACCTTCCGTGTGCGTGTTGATCCGGAAACCAACCAAACCGTAATTGCGGGCATGGGAGAATTGCACCTAGAAATTCTCGTAGATCGGATGTTACGGGAATTTAAGGTAGAGGCAAACGTTGGTGCGCCTCAAGTGGCATACCGCGAAACCATCCGCAAATCTGTCGAAAAAATTGATGGTAAATTTATCCGTCAGAGTGGTGGTAAGGGGCAATACGGTCACGTAGTCATCAATTTAGAACCAGGTGAACCAGGTACAGGTTTTGTCTTTGTTTCTAAAATTGTCGGTGGGATTGTCCCCAAAGAGTATGTAGGTCCGGCGGAACAAGGCATGAAAGAATGTTGTGAATCTGGCATTTTAGCTGGATATCCACTCATTGATGTCAAAGCCACATTGGTACATGGTTCTTATCACGATGTAGACTCTTCAGAAATGGCTTTCAAAATTGCTGGTTCTATGGCAATGAAAGAAGCGGCATCAAAAGCCTCTCCTGTCATCTTAGAGCCGATGATGAAGGTTGAAGTTGAAGTACCCGAAGACTATATCGGCAACGTGATTGGTGATTTAATCGCCCGTCGGGGACAGATTGAAAGCCAAAGCACTGAACAGGGACTGGCAAAAGTGGTGTCGAAAGTTCCATTGGCAACCATGTTTGGTTATGCTACTGATATTCGGTCGAAAACCCAAGGTAGAGGTATCTTTACGATGGAGTTTAGTACCTATGAAGAGGTGCCTCGCAGCGTGGCTGAGGGAATCATCTCGAAAAGTAAAGGGAACGCTTAATTAAAAAAGGAAACAATTATTCATGGCACGCGCAAAGTTTGAAAGAAATAAACCTCACGTTAATATCGGTACTGTAGGCCACGTTGACCACGGCAAAACTACTTTAACAGCAGCTATTACCATGACCTTGGCCGCTAATGGTCAAGCTACAGCTAAGGGTTACGACCAAATTGATAATGCACCCGAAGAAAAAGCTCGGGGTATTACAATCAATACTGCCCACGTTGAGTATGAAACTAATAACCGTCACTACGCCCACGTAGATTGTCCTGGACACGCTGACTATGTGAAGAACATGATCACTGGTGCGGCGCAAATGGATGGAGGTATCCTGGTAGTTGCGGCTACGGATGGTCCTATGCCCCAAACCCGTGAACACATCCTATTGGCAAAACAAGTCGGTGTTCCTAGTCTTGTCGTCTTCTTGAACAAACAAGATATGATGGATGACGAAGAGTTGATGGAATTGGTAGAAATGGAACTGCGGGAACTGCTGACCGCTTATGATTTCCCCGGTGATGATATTCCCATTATCAAAGGTTCCGGTCTGAAAGCTCTAGAAGCAATGACCGCTAATCCTAAAACTCAGCGTGGTGAAAATGAGTGGGTAGACAAAATCTATGAGCTGATGGACGCTGTAGATAGTTCTATTCCTACTCCTGAACGAGATACAGACAAACCATTTTTGATGGCTGTAGAAGATGTGTTCACCATCACAGGTCGCGGTACTGTGGCTACTGGACGGATCGAACGCGGTATTGTTAAGGTTGGCGATACAGTTGAGCTAATTGGTATCAGAGATACCAAGACTACCGCAGTCACTGGGATCGAAATGTTCAAGAAGAGCCTTGATCAAGGTATGGCTGGCGATAACGCTGGTGTACTACTGCGCGGTATGAAAAAAGAAGACATTGAGCGCGGTATGGTAATTGCCAAACCTGGTTCAATTAAACCTCACATGGAATTTGAAGGCGAAGTTTACGTTTTAACTGAGAAAGAAGGTGGTCGGAAAACACCATTTTTCTCTGGTTATCGTCCTCAGTTCTATGTACGGACAACTGATGTAACTGGTACAATCAAAGCCTTTACCTCTGATGAAGGTGCAGATGTGGAAATGGTGATGCCTGGCGATCGCATTAAGGTAACAGTAGAATTGATCAACGCGATCGCTATTGAACAAGGTATGCGCTTTGCTATTCGTGAAGGTGGCCGGACTATTGGTGCTGGCGTTGTCTCTAAAATCGTGAAATAATACTCACATTTTTTGCTCTCATTCAAAAAGAGCGGAGATGAATAATACAATCTCTGCTCTTTTCTATTCTCATAAACAATTTTAAATTTCAGATTTGGGATGAAATTTAACATCTAAAAATCTAAAATCTAAAGTCTAAAATTTACCGAACCTGGAAAACTAAAAATGGCAACTCTACAGCAGCAGAAAATTAGAATTCGTTTAAAGGCATTTGACCGCCGTTTATTAGATACATCTTGCGAGAAGATTGTAGACACCGCTAACCGTACCAACGCTACAGCTATCGGACCAATTCCTTTACCAACAAAACGTAAGATATATTGCGTACTGCGATCGCCTCACGTAGATAAAGATTCCCGCGAACATTTTGAAACCCGCACCCATCGCCGGATCATTGACATTTATCAGCCTTCTTCTAAAACTATTGATGCACTCATGAAGCTAGATTTACCTTCTGGTGTAGATATTGAAGTCAAATTGTAAATTTGTCATTTTTCAAGAAGATCCCCGACTTTTCTAAAAAGTCGGGGATCTGTTCTTTTCTTAATGATAAAATATAACCGAAGTGCGGGAAAAATAGTAAACAATATATTTTAAGAATAAAATTTATACTCAAATAGCCATGACATCTTCTTCTAAAATTGCAGTGCGTGAATTACCTCTGTTCCCACTACCTGAAGTGGTTCTATTTCCTACTAGACCATTACCCCTGCATATCTTTGAATTTCGCTACCGAATCATGATGAACACGATTTTGGAAAGCGATCGCCGATTTGGGGTATTGATGATTGATCCCACAAAGGGGACAATTGCTAATGTAGGTTGTTGTGCGGAAATTTTGCATTATCAACGGCTTCCTGATGACAGAATCAAGCTATTGGCTTTAGGACAACAAAGGTTTCGTGTTTTAGAATATGTCCGCGAAAAACCTTATCGTGTCGGACTAGTAGAATGGATTGAAGATCAACCACCAACTAAGGATTTACGTCCTTTAGCTGCTGATGTAGAACAATTATTGCGGGATGTGGTGCGTCTTTCAGCTAAATTAACTGAACAAGAGATTGAACTACCAGAAGATTTACCAGATTTACCCACAGAACTATCCTATTGGATAGCTAGTAATCTCTATGGTGTCGCTCCCGAACAGCAAGCACTATTAGAAATACAGGATACTGTTGCTCGTTTAGAACGGGAAGCAGAAATTTTGACTTCTACTCGCAATCATTTAGCAGCGCGTTCTGTTTTGAAAGATACATTTAATGACATGGAATAACTCAATCAGTTTTAATCTGATCAGAGGTAGGATAGTTGACACTTCCTGCTTGATTTTTTGTGGAAATTATTGGTTCAATAAGACTACTAAAACTAGATTTCTCGGGTTATCCGATCTTTGCTACCTAAGGTAATTAGTCTGGTCACTACTTCCAAATCACTACCATAGGATAGATGAATTTTTTCTGCGTCTATATGAAAGCTTAATCAAGTTTTTAATTTTTATTAGGGGTAAAGACAAGGTACGCGCAAAATGTATCACGATGTAAAGTTTTGTAAAGTAGCTGTGTATTTTGTGTCTTTCCAACATTCAAACATTGCCTAGTTTGGCTCATTTTAGGCAATGTTATGAAAGCAACTGAGCGGAAGAACAAGGGTTTTGTCCTTTCTTGATAAAAGTCTTCAGCTTCCGTTTTCCGCAATGTTTTACAAGATGGGATAAATAAGCTCAAAGCTTTTACAAGACTGAAAGCCTTACTCAGTATAGTTTTTTTATATAGACACAGGCGATAACGTTGAATTTGTTACAAAAACTTTACATCGTGATAAATTTTGCGCGTACCTTGTCTTTACCCCAACTGCGATAGCGCAAGCGCTGACTTGTCAGTTCGATAATTTAGTCAAGTAATTTAGACAAAAATACTTACATATGAGATTATTAACCAAACAATTGTTTTAGTTCGACACCCCACTACATTAAGTAACAGTTTATGACACTGAATCAGAATTCAAACATCCCAGCGGGGTGGATAGGCGGTTTTGCCGGGTCAAATCCCAAGTTTGCCTATCCAAATCCAGACCTTAATTCGTTGCCAATGTTGGATAACATGGCCAACATTTCGAGAATCAAACGCCAGCAGCGTGTACATTGGCCCGAGTTCAGTTGGGAAACCATTCAAGGAAAGAAGGATTCCAGGTGTTTTCAGAGGTTTGCCCACAACATTTCCAGCATCGGTTACGACGATGCTGGGAGAATATGGTCAATTATATGTCCCCAGCAAGGTGCTTGTATTCCTAATATAGTTTCTCTGAATGTAGAAGTTACCGTTACCGGACAGAGGGGTTGGGTTAACGAGACAAAACCCGATCTAGGGATAGCAGCTGATATGACCGTCGAAGGTAAGATTTGGTTTAGTCCGAGTTCGCACAAAAAGTGGTTTGTTCGGCAAGCATCGGATCTCTTTGAAGAAAACTCTCTTCCCTTTCCCTTAGACAAAGAAAACGCGATTCAGGTCTCTACCCATATGGTCAACAACCCCGCTCAACCCAACTTTTCAATTCGGGCTGGCGAAAGTACCCTATTTAAGGCTCCTGACTTTGCTAGGCACTCAGATAACGCATGGTCTGTTGGAAATATAGAGGTGCAAATCGGCGGTATCATCCCGAAAAATCATCCCACCGTCGATACTTTTAACCAGAAAATCCTGGATCTTTTCAACATTGCTTCTGGCAATATGCTGCAAGCTGGCAACGTACTGACTTGGAATCTCTGGTTCAGAAATCCCCAACTCGTCAACACAGAAAATTGGAAAACCCACGCAGAGAGGTGGCGGAAAAGCATTGATGCGGATCACGGACCTGCATCAAGCCCGGCTAGATACGCCGATGGCTCTGTTTTTAAACCTCGTGAAGACTTACACAAAGAGATTCAAGAAATTGTTAAAATTACAGACTCACTCGCTTAATCTGCCTTATTCACGAATCTGCGCGGTCAAGACTCTTTTGATAAATATGCGAGGACTGACCTCTTTCGACTTCAAAGCCTTCAGAGGATAAGTTAGATTGAGAGCAATTAGTTAGTTGTTTCTACACCTTTAATCTGAGTGCCTCAGCCTATACTCAAAACGGCTTAATGATTTGATTCTATAGGTAGGGGTAAAGCATGAGCAAAACCCCTACCTATCTGGGTTTTGCTTGATTTTTGAAAAGTCCATGTGCCAACTGCGTTTAGTATAACAACTCGGTTAGAGTGGATTGTTGATAGACTTTGATGTGCCTATCTGCTTCCTATCAAAGTAAATCTGAGAAGCAATGCTTATCCGAGGTAAAAAATCTTGAAAGCTTGTAGAGACAGAGTTTTAGCCGATGTTATTGAATTAAAGTGAGATTGTGATAATCTAAGTATCAAAAAAGACGCTACTCGCCGATAAAATTAGTTGAGGATTGGTAATGGAACCTATTATAAATATCAATGAGCTACTACAGAAACCTATTCTCATTGAAAATCAAGAGACAAAACGGTATCTGTTTTCCGATGGAGAGCCAATCAAAGGAAAACGAGGAGATGAAGGTGGCTGGCTAAAATCAAGCGGCTTTGAAAGTCCTAAAATCGTTGGTGCTGATGCCAATTACTACAATCGTGCCTTATGGAAGATTATACCCAGTGGTGATAGTTTTCTCATTGAAAATCAAGAGACAAAACGGTATTTGTTTTCCGATGGAGAGCCAATCAAAGGAAAGCGAGGAGATGAAGGTGGTTGGTTAATATCAAGCGGCTTTGAAAGTCCTAAAGTCGTTGGTGCTGATGCCAATTACTACAATCGTGCCTTATGGAAGATTACAACAACATAGGGTAGGAATTTATTAATTAAACCCCGTCCAAGTTGAAACCTATAGTTTTTCTATAGCGCAAACTCAAGTTTTCAAGATGGATGGGGTTTAGGTTATGTTTAAGACCATTTGGGAATAACACCAGCTTGCCAACAAGCTTTAGAAGCTGAAAGTAACCCAAACATAGGAGTCCAAAATTTATCGCTTTCTTTGCTAATGTCCTTACCGACATTCCAGACAGTATCTAGTTCTGTTAGTAAACCGCTAAAGGTAGACTCAAGGATTTGCAAAGTTTGTTGCTGTGCTGCTTGATTTTGCGGTTGATTATTAGTAGTAAATACCTCTGGTAATCCTTGATTTTTGATATCCAGAAGCCTTTCATAGTGAGAGTATTCATTGATATCCTGGCTATCCATTGACTCATTTTCCAAACGGTATTTTGGGGGTATAGAATACTTACCTAAATCAGTGGTAGTGCCTTCACCCTGGAGGCTAATTGTCTTAACAATATCTTCTGCATCTTCAAATTTGGTGACTAATTGTTGAAAACCCTCACTATCCCAGGCGGCTTGTTGGTTTTTGGTTGTCCAAGAGAAATTTTCTGGACCTATAACTGTAATTCCCGCAATTAATGCGTCATACATTTCGCCAATTGTATCGTAGGGATAGCGTGGGGTTTGATGGTGTTGCAAATTCCATCTGGCTTCTAAACTGTCCTCAACCCAATCAATTATTTTCCAAATCCCTTTTTCAGGATGACGATGTTGTTCTAGACCACTGGGAGTTTCTATATCTAGCATCACGCTTAGGATTGTTGCATTGAAAGCATCCAATTTGGCATTAATTAGCTTGTAATGTCCGGTATTAGGATTATCTGGTCTTAAATAAGGAATAGGTCTGCCATCGTATTTTGGGGCTGTAAATTCTGGTTTGGTGTCCAGTGCTAAACAAAGATTAGCAGCTAGTTGTAAATGCAGCATTTCTTCAATGCAAATACTTAAAAGGGATTTGTAAGCATTGTGCTTTGTATCTGCAATTGAGGTTAGTGCTGTGAGATAAAAAGGCAAAGTGTAAAGTTCTACCTTGACAGCAGTTTTAGCATGGTCTTGTACAAGTTCCTTAGTCCATTTTCTGGTAATCGTCATCGGATGCTTCTAGCTGGGTAAATTTTCTCTCGTATTATCCCTTAGTTTTGAGTATTCATGTATTTTTTAATTATGAAATTATATTGAGGTACACTCGTTAAACCTGCAAAATGGGACATTATCTAAAGTTTTGTAAATTTAATTTTTCAAAACTCTTGATTTACCTTTGTTTCAGCTTCGGGTGTCCGCCGGGATACCTGCAAGTGCGATTCGTTCTGGAGAAACCCATTTCTTGAGGGGATTCCAGGCTTTAGTAGAGTAACCCTAATTGGGCTGAGTCCGCACTTTTATCCTCTACTAATGACAACTTGATATCCATGTAAGTGGGGTAAAGACAAGGTACGCGCAGAATTTATCACGATGTAAAGTTTTTGTAACAAATTCAACGTTATCGCCTGTGTCTATATAAAAAACTATACTGAGTAAGGCTTTCAGTCTTGTAAAAGCTTTGAGCTTATTTATCCCATCTTGTAAAACATTGGGGAAAACGGAAGCTGAAGACTTTTATCAAGAAAGGACAAAACCCTTGTTCTTCCGCTCAGTTGCTTTCATAACATTGCCTAAAATGAGCCAAACTAGGCAATGTTTGAATGTTGGAAAGACACAAAATACACAAAATACACAGCTACTTTACAAAACTTTACATCGTGATAAATTTTGCGCGTATCTTGTCTTTACCCCTATTAAAGGCAAACACTACCAGAAATATTAAGCTAATTCTCAGCTTAAATTAATTTAATTATTATTAATTAGATTTAGATTATTAATAGAGAGAAATATAAAAATTGGGAAATTAGTTAAATAAAACTGTTTACAGTCTAAATTAAGGACAAAATATCCATAATATTCGAGAATAATTTACAGCAAATTACAGTTAATTGCACCATAGATAGAAATTATTAAAACTAGTACCAGATTTAATTCTCAGATTTATTGGTGTGGTAGATTTGATCTAAAACTGCTGTAAGTTTTGTATTTGTTTGAATCTGTGAACAAAAAATAGAGCTATTAATGACTTTAATTAAGTGGGATAGAAACACTAATAATTTATTTGTTAAAAAATTAACCCATACCAAAATTATAAATAAAAAAGTGAAGCACCTCAGAAAATTTGATATTTTTTCTTTACGATTACGTCTAACAGTTGGGATTGGTGTTTTTTCAGCTTTAATATTGGGGAGTCTTGCTGTATGGACTAGTTGGAGAATGCAGAAAATTTTGATTGATACTCACAAATATAATATTCAACAAATAGTTGATAGATTGCCTCGTGATGTACAACTTTATAGTGAAATGATGCAACCGGAAACAGGTTTACAAAAAGCTATCAATAACTTAGCAAATACTAATACCTTATTATGGCTAACCAATGCTAATAATAGAATTTTAGTAAAATCTGCCAATTTAGATTTGTTATCTGATTCTACTGTAGCTGAGTTGATGTCTCTTACCAATATGTCAATTAAACCCCAAGTTTACCAAGTTAACAAAAACTACTTTGTTTTAAGTGGTGGTGCTTTGCAGGTTCAGGGTAAGTTGTTAGGTACATTATTTATAGTTCAGGATATTACGACTGAACAAACTATGTTTGTGGCAATGGTTAGGAGTTTGAGTATTGCCAGTATTTTAGCAATTATTGTGATTACTGTGGCGATCGCACTTTATATTCAGCGTTCTCTACAACCATTACGTCAATTAAGTCAAATGACTTCTGTAATTTCTATAGAAGATTTAGGACAAGCACAGCTATATCTTGATAATGCCCCCAGCGAAGTTAAAGAATTAGCTCAAACTTTAACTATGTTATTATCCCGTCTTTCCCAATCTTGGGAACAAGAACGACAATTTGTGAGTAATGTTTCCCATGAATTACGCACACCTTTAACCATTGTTCATGGTTATTTACAAAGTGTTTTAAGACGACAAAATAATTTAACAGAAATCCAAATAGAAGCTTTAGAAACTGCTTCATCAGAAGCTGAACATACCATCCGCTTGTTACAAGATTTGCTTGATTTAGCCAGAGCAGATAGTGGTTATTTACGCTTTCAGATCAAATCTTATGTGTTAAATGAATTAGTGGAAGAAGTCGTAGCGATG
>JANMGZ010000711.1:0-1640 GCA_031374905.1 Dolichospermum sp. OTE_70_metabat_362_sub | reverse complement strand
CAAGCATAAATATAAGGATTAAATTCTTGCCATAATCGCCAACCTATCCACACCACGCACAAACTCAATCCTAACCAAAACAGGATTTTTAGTAATTCACCTAACCAAGGACTAATTGACCAACCAGGAGGTAATTTTGGTAAAGTTTTTTGAAACCGGGAAAATTGATATTCTCCCCATTCCCCTACTTGTTGTTTAAATAAAGAAAACTGCCACACCCAGTTTGTTTGTTCAAAAGCATCTGTAGACATAAAACAGAATGGCTTAACCTATTATTTATTTGTATCATTACTGCTAAAGCTAATTTAGTATAAAAGAGAATTTGTGCAAATGACTATTTACTTTTATAAAGTTTCGCAGCCCTATGGCTGTTTTTCTAACTTTTCTCCCCACGGTATTGACATAGAAGGTACTTACTGGCCCACTGTTGAACATTATTATCAAGGGCAAAAGTTTATTGGTAGTCCAGATGCCCCAATTATACCTTTAATTCACGGTGCTGCTACTCCTGAACAAGCTGCTGCTTTAGGACGTTGCCATAGTTACCGTCTTCGTCTAGATTGGGAATTAGTTAAAACTCAAGTGATGCGAGTTGCGGTATTCAAAAAATTTATCACTCATCCTGAAATTAGAGAAGTATTATTAGGTACAGGCGATGAAATGCTCATAGAAAATTCGCCTACAGATTATTTTTGGGGCTGCGGTGCAAATCGGACAGGGGAAAATCACTTAGGTAGAATCCTCATGAGTGTACGAGCAGAAATCCGCGGCTTATTTCCTTTATCAGTATCTTTATTAGCTGAAGAATAGATACAGATATGCAAAAAAGCAGGGAGAGGGAAAGTTTTTAGTATTATTATTCAACTTAAATAGGAAATATATTTTTATTATGATAAATATGCTCAACTGAGTATTAAATGAGTATAAAGTTTTATTAAAAAAATCGGCAAAGTTACAAACTTATAGGCTATAAACATTTATTAGAGACTACTTTACAAAAATTTATATTTGCGATTAGGTGAAGAGAAGCAATGACATTTACCGATAAACCAAACGGGTTGCAGCAAAATTTAGACCAAGAAGGGTTACTGCACCGGATGATCAAACAAATTAGGCGATCGCTCGATCTTCAAGAAATATTAACAACCACGGTTAATGAAGTCCGTGGATTCTTGAATACAGATCGGGTGAAAGTATATAAATTTGATCCTGATGGTAGTGGTGAAGTCATTGCTGAATCTATTCATGAACAACGGCTACCATCCTTATTGGGCTTACATTTCCCAGAAAATGATATTCCTCTAGAAGCCAAAGAAATGTTCCTGTTAGCACAACAGCGTTCAATTGTTGATGTTAGTCGCCAAGAAATTGGACTATCACCACTTAAATCTCTAGAAACTGGTAAAAGCTTACTATCTGAGAATATTTATTATCGCCAAGTTGATCCATGTCATATCCAATACTTACAGGCTATGGGTGTGCAGTCTTCTTTCGTAGTACCAATTTTAAACTATGAGCTGATAGAAGAAACATCACAGCTAAAACTATGGGGATTATTAGTATCACATCACAGTCAATCAAAACCGATTTCACAGCGAGAACTCAAATTAGTCCAGCAAATTGCTGACCAAGTAGCGATC
>JANMGZ010000674.1:0-1585 GCA_031374905.1 Dolichospermum sp. OTE_70_metabat_362_sub | reverse complement strand
AGAAGAAGCATCACAGGCAAAACTCTGGGGATTATTGGTATCACACCATAGCCAATCAAAACCGATTTCCCAGCGAGAACTCAAATTAGTCCAGCAAATAGCTGACCAAGTAGCGATCGCCATTTCTCAAAGTAACCTCCTGCGCGAAAGCCGCACCCAGCAAAGGCGAGAAGCCATCATTAACCGGATTAGCACTCTCCTACATCAATTACCCACCATGCAGATACAAACAGCAGAGGAAGAAACCATAGCTGCTTTTAACGGCATCGGCGGTAGACTTTATATTGAATCTACTCAAGAACTATATACATGGGGACAACAACCCCAACTTCCCTACGAATCAGAAAATACCGTCATTGAACAGCATCCCGTGTGGAAGCAATGGGTAGCAACATCTAAACAAGGGCAAATTCAGGCAATTTCCGACCTTTATCAACAACCATCTTTACGAGTATTAGCCCCTGCCTTTAAATCCTCATCAATTCGGGGCATGATTGTAATACCCCTCCATTATCGGGAAACTTTTCTGGGTGTATTTAGCATTTTTCGTCCAGAATTTGACACAGAAATTCTTTGGGCTGGCAAACGTGAACAAAATCAGTACCAACAATTACCCCAGCTTTCCTTTGAGTTATGGCAAGAAACAAAAAAAGGACAAGCGCCAGAATGGAAACCAGAAGATATTTCACTAGCTACAGGTTTATGTCATAACTTCTCCATGGCTATTCAACAACAGCAAACATACCAACAACTACATACCCTGAATAACCAGTTAGAAGAAAGAGTCAAAGAAAAAACCGCTGAATTAGAAAAATCATTATCTCTGACTAAAGCCCTTAAACAAGTCACAGATCAAATGCGTAGTACATTAGACCTGAATATCACTCTACAAACCATTACTAAAGAAGTGCGTTCTCTTCTCAATTCTGACCGAGTGCTGATTTATAAATTTCTGCATCAACTTGAAGGTAATATCATTGTCGAAGATATTAATAGTGATTGGTCATCAATTTTAGGAATTCAACTACCATCAGAATGCTTTCCCGAAGCATCAGCCAATCTTTACTTACAGGGTAGAACCAGAACTATCAATAATGTATCCACAGACCCATTAACGGATTGTCATCGAGAATTTTTACAAAGTTTACACGTACAATCTAACCTCATCGTCCCGATCAAAATTGATACTCAACTGTGGGGCTTACTTATTGCCCACCAATGTGCAGCACCAAGAACTTGGCAAGAAACAGAAATCAAACTCCTGCAACAGTTAGCAGACCAAGCCGCCGTTGCTATTCAACAAGCACAAATCTATGAGCAAAGCTGTATAGCAGAAGCACAATCTACCGCCAAAGCCGCACAATTAGAACAAACTCTACATCAACTTAAAGAAACCCAGACAAAATTAATTCATAGTGAAAAAATGTCAGGTTTAGGACAACTAGTAGCAGGTATAGCCCACGAAATCAACAATCCTGTTAACTTTATCTACGGTAACTTAGGTCATGCCACTGACCACACTCAACAACTCCTAGAAATTCTCCAACTTTATCAGTCCCAATACCCTCAACCAGAAGGTAAAATC